>CAYVDE010000064.1:0-17220 GCA_964450535.1 uncultured Desulfobacterales bacterium | reverse complement strand
CACGGCTCAGCCGTCCTGTTATGATCTCCAGGTGAAGCTCTCCCATTCCGGATATCACGGTCTGCCCGGTCTCCTCATCCACCTTGAACTTGAAGGTGGGGTCTTCTGCGGAAAGCTTTTCAAGTGAGTCCATGAGCCGGTCCTGATCTTGAACCCTCTTGGATTCCACGGCGATGGATATGACGGGCTCGTTGAACTGCATCAACTCGAGCATCAGGGGATGGTCTTCGCTGCAAAGGGTGTCGCCGGTCGCCGCGAGCTTGAGTCCCATGACGGCGACGATTTCCCCGGCCGAGGCGCGGTCCACCCGTTCCCTCTTGTTGGAATGCATTTTGAGGATGCGCGCGAGCTTCTCCTTGACGTTTTGCCGGGGGTTGAAGACCGTGTCACCCGCCCGTACACTTCCCGAATATATGCGGATGTATGTCATGCGGCGGCCCTGGTCCATGCTCACCTTGAAGGACAGGGCCGCGAAGGGGCCCTTAGCATCGGCTGGCCGGGTTTCCGTCTTGCCGGTGACGGTGCTTCTCCCCTCTATGGGAGGCACCTCCATAGGAGAGGGGAGATAATCTACTATGCCGTCCAAAAGAGGCTGAATTCCCTTGTTCCGGAGTGCCGTGCCGCAGAGGACCGGTACGAGATCCAGCTTGAGTGTCAGGCGTCGGATCGCGGCCCTGATTGCGGGCGGGTCGATCTCTTCTTCCCCTAAATACTTGTCCATGATCAGGTCGTCCTTGTCCGCCAGGGTCTCGATAAGCCCCTCCCGGTACATGGCCGCCTCTTCTTGGATGTCTCCGGGGATATCCAGTTCCTGAAACTCGGTCCCCAGGTTCTCGTCTTCCCAGAGGATCGCTTTCATTTGGACGAGATCTATGACGCCTTTGAAGCGGTCTTCAGCCCCCCATGGCAGCTGGAGGATAAGGGGTGCGGCCCCGAGCCGGTCACGAATCATCTCCACGGCCCGGTTGAAGTCTGCGCCTATGCGGTCCATCTTGTTTATAAAGGCGAGCTTGGGGACCTTGTAAGTGTCCGCCTGGTGCCAGACGGTCTCGGACTGGGGCTCCACCCCGCCCACGGCGCAGAAAACGCCTATGGCCCCGTCCAGCACGCGGAGGGACCGTTCCACCTCTATGGTGAAGTCCACGTGGCCGGGGGTGTCGATCAGGTTGATGCTGTGCCCGCGCCAGAGGCAGGTGGTTACAGCGGAGGTGATCGTAATCCCGCGCTCCTTCTCTTCAAGCATCCAGTCCATGGTGGCGGCTCCATCATGGACCTCACCCATCCTGTGCACCCGTCCGGTGTAGAACAGGATACGTTCACTGATGGTGGTCTTGCCCGCATCGATGTGGGCGATGATGCCGATGTTGCGGGTCGTCTTGAGGTCTCTTGGCGCCGCCATACCGCTTCTCCCAGGGCCTCGCAGGTCCTGCTGTTCGTTGACATGAAGCGACAATCTAAGGTATCTTCCTGGGTCTGTCAAGGCGGTAGGGTGGAGGCTGTACTCTTCGTGCCCTTAGTGGAAAAGGAAGAGCATAATTCACCACGAAGGACAGTAGAGTACGAAGGAAATAAAGGTGATATCCCGGGTGAGCCGCACTGGGGTCAACAGGATGATGGAATAATGGTGAAGTTGGAGGTGAGAGGTGAGGGGCGGAGACGAGTATAGCCCCGGTTCGCCCACGGGCCGGCGTCTCATGGAGATGTACCGCCTCATGCTGGACAGGTTCGGCCCCCAGGGGTGGTGGCCGGCCCGGAACCCCTTTGAGATGATGGTAGGGGCCGTGCTTACCCAGAATACAAACTGGGGAAACGTGGAGCGGGCCATTGAAAACTTGAGGCGCGATGAACTGCTGGATGTTCAACGGCTTCATGATATCCCGCCGGAGGTCCTGGCCGCAGCCATCCGTCCCGCGGGATATTTCAATGTAAAGGCGGGAAGGCTCAAGAACCTTATACGTTTCATTGTAAAGACTTACGGCGGGGATGTGGCTCTTATGCTGCAGGAAGCCCCGGACGCCCTTAGGAACGGCCTGCTGGGGGTCAAGGGCATAGGTCCCGAGACCGCGGACTCCATCGGCCTGTACGCCGCCCGGCACCCCGTTTTTGTTGTGGATGCTTACACCCATCGCATCCTGGCCCGTCACCGGATGATGGAGGAACAGGCATCCTACCAGGAGATCCAGGAGTTGTTCATGGACGCCCTGCCGCTTGACGTGCCTCTATTCCAGGAGTTCCACGCACTCATAGTCCGGACGGCAAAGGAGTGCTGCCGAAAGACGCCCAGATGCGACATATGCCCGATACAGGGTGTCTGATGGTCGGCCCCGACCCCCGCCGACCCCTGGCCCCTGACACCTGACGCCTGACACCTGAAACCTGACACCTGACAATATCCTCATGACCCGGACTGAAAACAGCAGATCTTCTTTACGCGGGGCCGGAGCCCTCAGAGAAGGAATAACCGCGGCATGGCCCGTGTTTCTGGGGTACCTGCCCATCGGCCTTGCCTTTGGCGTGCTGGCCCAGAAAACGGGCCTGGGACCGTTTCACGTAGGACTCATGTCGCTTCTGGTGTTTGCGGGGAGTTCCCAATTCATCGCCGTGTCCATGCTGGCGGCCGGGGCCGGCTGTTCCGCCATCGTGGCCACCACTTTCGTGGTCAACCTGCGGCATCTTCTCATGAGCTCCGCCATGGCGCCCCACCTCGGCCGCGCAGGACAGGGATGGCTGGCTGTGCTGGCACACGGTATCACGGATGAGAGTTTCGCCGTCAACCTCGTGCGCTTCAGCCGGGGTGGCTGGGGTTGGAGACCAGCCCTGGCGGTCAACCAGACTACTTGCGCGGTCTGGGTTGTAAGTACAATGGCCGGGGCCTGGGCAGGCCGTTTCATACCGGAGGGCGCATTCGGCATAGACTACGCCCTGATTGCCATGTTTCTCTGCCTCCTGGTATTCCAGCTCCGAGCACGCCCTCACATTGCCGCCGCCTGCATCGCAGGGGCCCTGGCAGTGGTGCTTTCACTGCTTTTCTCCGGCAACGGATATATAATTATCGCCACGGTGGTTGCGGCAAGCGTTGTGACTTTCGTGAACAGACATGCAAAGGGAAGCGACGACGATCGCCGCCGGGAGGGGCAAAAGGCCCATGAGCCCGGGAGCTGACTACTTCCTGTTGGTTATCGGTATGGGGGCGGCGACCTATCTACCCCGTTGGATTCCCCTGTTCGCCCTGGCGCGGCGCCGCCTCCCTTCATGGCTGCTCGACTGGCTGGACCTCATTCCAGCGGCCGTGCTGAGCGCGCTTGTGCTGCCGGCCGTTATTACATCCGGCGATCCCCGCCATTTGAACATTCTGAGGCCCGAGTTCTATGCCGCCGTTCCCACGTTTCTGTTCGCCTTGAAGACCCGTTCCCTGGGGGGTACGGTGGTGTTAGGCATGGGCCTTTATTGGCTGTTGAGTTGAAAGCGGGCTTTACGTCTGATCAACGGTATTTCTGTGTAAGGCATAGGTCTATATATTATGAACGTCTCTCTATGAGCCCGGTGATTTCATGCGAAGTTTCTTTTCCCCAAAAAAACTGATCCTCTCAGCCGCGGGGTCGGCATTCCTGCTCGTCGTTTTTCTGGTACTGGGATTCGCTTACTACCTGGCCTGCCCGGCGGATCGCGGCGGCGAAGACCGTCTGTTCGTAGTTCAGAAAGGCTGGACCCTGAAGGACGTGGCAAGGGAACTTGGGAGGAACCAGATCATCAATAGCCCTCGCCTGTTTCATCTCTGGGCGAGAATTCAGGGAGAGGGCCGGAACATCCGTGCCGGGGAGTATCGAGTCAGTCCCCGAATGTCGCCTGTGCAGATCCTGGACATGCTCACGCGCGGCGCGGTAATCAGCCACGGGATCACCATTCCGGAAGGGTACACCGCGGCCCAGATCGCCACGGTCCTTGAGCGCGCCGGCCTGGGGAATCGGGAGGGATTCACGGAACTCTTTGAGGACCGTGAATTCATGGAAGCCCATGGATTGCCCGGTCCGACTCTGGAGGGGTATCTCTTTCCCGACACTTATCAGTTTGCCCGAGGCCTCACGAGCCGCCGAATGGCCGGGATCATGATACGCCGGTTCTGGGAGGCGGTTGAGCCGCTGAAGCCGCGAATTGCAGAAACAGGAATGGGCCTTAAGGATGTAGTGACGCTGGCCTCCATCATAGAAAAGGAGACCGGTCACCCGGATGAGCGACCCCTGATCGCCTCGGTTTTTCTGAACCGTCTGGAGCGGGGCATGCGCCTGGACAGCGATCCCACTGTGATTTACGGGATCCAGGATTTCAAAGGGAAGCTGACCCGGAGGCATCTTCAGACATTAACCCCCTACAACACCTATCGCATTCGAGGACTTCCTCCAGGACCCATCGCGAACCCCGGGGAGGCCGCGATCAGGGCCGTGCTCTATCCGGCCGATTCGGATTACCTTTACTTTGTCTCGCGAAACGACGGGTCTCACCAGTTTTCCCGATCCCTGGCGGAACATAACCGCGCGGTCAGGATCTACCAGAGGGGCGGAGGCTGAGACAGGGGACGGAATCGCTTGACAGGGCTCGGTTGTATACGGTATACACTCGCATGGGGCAGCCCGTTAGAGCCGGCCCCTGGCGACATGGAGCTTTCCTAAAATAAATACCTGATAACCCTACATTTTCCGGAGAAAACACATGGACAGCCTGAAAAATGTCACCGTATTATCTTTGGAGCAGGCCACTGTGCTCCCATACCTGACCTACCGCCTTGCCCAGGACGGTATTCAAGTAATCCGCCTGGAGCACCCCGTGTACGGGGATCCCAATCGCATGATCGGGGAGAATGTTTTGGGCGAGGAACGGATGAACGCGTACTTTCTGTGCATCAACGCCGGGAAGAAGGCCCTGACCCTCGACCTGGCCGACCCGGAGGGCCAGGAACTGTTCAAGGGGCTGCTGCGGGAACTGGACGTGGACATATTTGCAACGAACCAGCTCCCCCGTAACTACCAGAAGTTGGGTATCGACTACGATTCCATAAAGGCGGTCAAGCCCGACATCATATGGCTCGGTGTAACCGGTTTCGGGCCGGACAGCAATGAGGCGGCCTACGACCCCATCCTTCAGGCCCGTTCCGGTCTAATGGAGATGACCGGTGAATCGGATGGGGATCCTCAGGTGCTGGGCATACCCCTACCGGACATGGGGACGAGCGAGCATTCCTACGGCCTGCTCATGAAGGCCTTGTATCACCGGTCCGTTACAGGCGAGGGTGCCTGTATAAATATGTCCATGTTCGAATCCTCCGTGTCCTGGCTCACGGTCCCGATCACCCTGTCGACGCTTTTGAATCGGGAGATGACACGGCGGGGCAACACACACGAGTTCTTCTGCCCGGTCTCGGTGTACCCCACCAGTGACGGATTTGTATACCTGGCCGTGGGCAATGACAGGCAGTGGAAATCCCTTGTTTCCCTGGAGGGATTCAAATCCCTGGACCGGCCCGAATACGAAAAGAATGCAGGAAGGATCGGGGACGTGATCAACCTGAACAGAGAGATCTCGGCCATCACGAAACAATTCACGGCCGAGTCGTTGATCGAACTGCTAAAATCAATCACACTGCCTGTGAGCAAGATCAATAAGATACCCGATGTTGTCGCGGATCCGCTGGTGGAGCGTCGGCTCATGACCTCCACCGACTCGAAGACAGGCACCCGGCTAACCCTGGCCCCGCCTCCCAACATGACCTCGTTTGTGGAGGACCGCAATCGAGAGCTTACGTTTCCTCCCCGTTTCGGGGAACACAACGAGAAGATATACGGAAGGATCCTCGGTGTTTCAGCCGATAAACTGGCCGCGCTCAAGGAGAAGAAGGTTATTTAGACTTGTTTTTCGTGCATGGGCGCATACTCATCCTGGAGGGAGCCGATGGATTTTCAATTGACCAACGAGCAAAAGGACATTCAATCTGCGGCACGGGAGTTCGCTGAAAAGGAATTCCCCGAAGTGGGTCCGGAGTGCGATGCGAAAAATGAGTTCCCGGAGGCCGTCTGGAGGAAGGCCGGTGAACTGGGTTTTGTGGGTAGCACGATTCCCGAAGAACACGGGGGCCCCGGTCTCGGGTTTGTGGATCAGGCCCTTATCCTGGAGCAGTTCTGGCGGGTTGACCCGGGGGTCGCCCAGGCCCTGATCAACTGCTCCTTCGGAAGCGAACTCTTCTGGTGGTTCGGCACGGACGAGCAGAAGAAAAAGTACCTCGCGCCGGTGGCGGAGAGTCGTAAGAAGATGGGCATGGCCACCACCGAGCCCGAGGCTGGGAGCGACGTATCCAACGTGAGCACCCGTGCTGTCAAGGATGGAAACGAATACGTCCTGAACGGCAACAAGGTGATGATCGGCAATGCCACCATTGCGGACTATGTCCTGGTCCTGTGCGTGACCAACCCCGAGGCCGAGGGGCACAAGAAGTGGAGCTTTCTCATAGTTGAGACTGATGCCCCGGGCTATGACGCAACTCACGCGGAAAAGATGGGCACGCGGGCCGCAGACCTGGGAGATATATTCTTCAGCGACTGCAGGGTTCCCGAGAGCCGGCTCCTGGGAGGAAAGGAAGGCATGGGTTTTTACCAGCTCATGAAATTCTTTGACCACTCCCGGGCTTATGTGGCGGCCCACGGCGTGGGCCTGGCCCAAGGGGCAATGGAGCAGGCCATCAAGCACGTGAAGAAACGCGTGGCATTCGGGCAGCCCCTGGCGGCTTTTCAGGACGTCCAGTTCACCATAGCCGTGATGGACACCAAGATTGAGACGGCCAGAAACCTTATCTACAAGGCATGCTGGAACCTGGACCAGGGGCGGGTGGACAAAAGGCTGGTGGCTATGGCCAAGTGGTACGGGGCCCGTGTGGGAGTGGAAGTTGTTGACGAGGCTCTGCAGCTCCATGGGGGGTATGGCTATCTGAAAGATTATCCCATTGAGCGGTTCTACCGGGACGCCAAGGTGATCGAGATCTACGAGGGCACAAAGGCGGTGGAGAAGATGATCATCGCCCGGGAGGTCCTGGGGCGGTACTGATGCGCGGCGGGATTGACACAGGTCCGCCTGCGGTGGTGTATGCGGTAGGGGGGAGAACAGACAATAGAACAGATGCAATCAAATGATTTATCATTCAATGGCCTTGAGTCATTGCCCAAGAGGCGTTCTCTAGGACAGGACGTATACCGGCGGCTGAGGCAGGCCATTCTTCGGGGAGAACTTCCTTCGGGCAGCCGGTTGGTTGAGAGCCGTCTTGCAGGTGCCTTGGGCATCAGTCGTACCCCTGTGCGTGAAGGCATCCATAAGCTGGAAAGGGAAAATCTCGTAAAACAGGGGCCATCAGGCGGATTCTTTGTTGCCGGCCTGTCGCGGGAGGATGTGCTTGAGACCTTTGGGATTCGAAGCGTGCTCGAGAGCTACGCCGCCCGTCTGGCCGCTGAAAAGCATGAAGGCAAGGACTTGATCCCGCTTGATCGCAAAATCCGGGAGTATCAGGCCTGCATGGACGCAGGTAATCTCGATCCTCTCCTCAAGATTAACACGGAATTTCATGACCTCCTGTATGCACTGAGCCGGAGTCCCAGGCTGATCAAGATGATAAATGATCTCAGGGACCAGATCTTTCGTTTCAGACAGGTGCTCCTAAAAAACGAGGATTGGGCCCGAATCAGCAATGATGATCACAGGCTGATGCTTTCCTATATTCGGATGAGGGATGGAGAAGGCGTTGAAAGTCTGGTGAGGGAACATATCCTGAGAGGTCAGGCGGTGGTCCTGAGACATGATTTCAGTGACTGAGAGTCTCGAAAAAGAGAAATAATACAGCATAAAAAGGGAGTGATAAGACATGGCGGCGGAGAGAAAAATCAGGGTTCTACTGGCAAAGCCGGGCCTGGACGGGCACGATCGAGGCGCAAAGGTCGTCGCCCATGCCCTGAAGGACGCCGGCATGGAGGTGATCTACACGGGGCTTCACCAGACTGTAAAGAGCATCGCCGAGCAGGCGGTTCAGGAGGACGTGGACGTGGTGGGTCTTTCCATAATGTCCGGGGCGCATGTGCCCATCTGCAGGAAGCTCATGGATCTCTTCAGGGAAAAAGGGGTTGATGACGTCTTGACGGTCGTAGGCGGTGTGATACCGAACCGTGACTTCCCGATTCTTGAAGAGATAGGTGTGGCCGGAGTATTTCCCGGCGGAACGCCGTTCGAGGAAATGGTGACTTTTATCCGGAACAGCGTCTCGCGGAACTGATGCCGGGGCCTGTGAAGCTTTCCGGAGCGTAATTCACCCCGAAGTACACGAAGAACACGAAGAAAATAAAAGCGATATAACGGTTATGTTTTGTTGCCATTCTTACTAAAAAACGCACCAAGCAGGAAAACGAGGTGATTCGATTATGGGTGTTGCCACGTACGTCAAGAACGACAAAGACGCCATAGAGAAGGTGATTCTCCAGTCAGGTATCGAGGTCAAACCTGTGTACACGCCGGAGGACTTGAAAGAGGCCGGCTTCGACTACGAGAAGGACCTGGCAAATCCCGGCGAGTTCCCCTTCACACGCAGCCTTCACCCGCAGGGATACCGAAGCCGGAACTGGACAACCAGGCAGTACACGGGTTTCGGGACACCCGAAGAGACGAACGAGAGATTCAAGCTCATGATTTCCCACGGTCAGACCGGACTCAACGTGGCCTTCGATCTCCCTACACAGATGGGATACGATTCCGACGATCCCATGGCGGAAGGCGAGGTGGGCCGGGTGGGCATGGCCATTGATTCGCTTCAGGATTTCGAGATCGCATTCAAAGATATTCAGCTCGATCGCATAGGTTCCGGCCTGACCATCAACGCGGTGGCCTCCATTATGCTTGCCATGTACCAGGCCGTGGCCGAGAAGTACGGTTACTCCAAGGAAAAGATCAGCGCAACACCGCAGAACGACATCTTGAAGGAGATCGTGGGCAGGGGCGCCTGGATCTATCCGGTGGAGCCGGCGGTCCGGCTCATCGGCGATACCATCGAGTACTCCATGAAGGAGCTTCCCCGGTGCAATCCGGTGTCAGTCTGCGGATACCACATTCGCGAGTCGGGCTGCACACCGGTACAGGAGATATCCTACGCGTTCATGATCGCCTTCGCTTATATCGACGAGGTGGTGTCGCGCGGCTACAAGGCGGAGGAATTCGTGGGAAGGTTTTCCTTCAATCTGAACATCTACGGAAACCTGTGGGAGACAGTGGCCAAGTTCCGGGCGGCCCGGAAGCTATGGGCCAGGCTCTTAAGGGAGCGCTATGACGTCCAAAACAAAAAGGCCCTTTTCCTCAGGGGTATTTTCGGGGGTGGCGGCTCCGGTATGACCAAGCAGCAACCCGAGAACAACATCATGCGGGGGGCATACTATGCCTTGGCCGCGGCCCTTTCCGGCGCCCAGACCACTGCGCTCTGTTCTTTTGATGAAGCCTATACCATTCCTACAGAGAGGGCGGCCCTGCTCAGCCTGAGGACGTTCCAGATCCTCATGGACGAGATCGGACTTCGTGACACGGTGGACCCCTTGGCCGGCTCCTACTTCATGGAGACCTTGACCAAGCAGATGGAAGCGAAAATCCTCGAGGAGATGGAAAAAGTCGAGAAGGTGGGCGGCATGGTCAAGGCGGTATCCTCCGGCTACGTGCAGCGCGAGGTCGCCAGGCAGGCCTATGAATACGAGCGGAATCTCCAGGAGGGCAAGGTCATAAAGGTGGGTGTGAACAAGTACACCGAGGGTGTCGACATGGAAGTGGAGCTTCACGAGCACAACGAAGAGTGGGCCCAAAAACAGGTCGACAAGGTCCAGACCCTGAGGAGGGAGCGGGATGGTGGCAGAGTCAAGGACTCCCTCAAGGCCCTGGAAAAGGCCGCCGGGAACAAGGAAAACGTCATGCCGTATCTTGTCGAATGCTGCAAGGCCTATGCAACGGTAGGTGAAATGGCCGGCGTCTTCCGGCAGGTATTCGGTGAATACGTTGAACCGAGTATTTTTTAGCGGTAAACTTGAGCGGCCTTCCCGATTTTGTTTCGGGGCCAGGAGGAATTCCAGTATAATTTATTGTGCATATTCGGAAAATGATTCGTTAAAAGCGGAGAAAGGGGGTGAGGGCTCAAGATAAAGCATGCAGGATGGATTGAGAGGATCGCCATTCATGTCCACCCGTCTAATAAGGAGGTCTGCACCATGAGAAGGAATATTGTGTGTGTCCTGGCCGGAGTCTTCCTGGCCTCACTGCTGGCCGTTGGCTTTGCGCCGTCCCCGGCCATGTCCGCCTCGATAAATCTGAACTACGCCAATTTCCCGCCCGCGCCCACATTCCCCTGCATCCAGATGGAGCGTTGGAAGAAAGAGGTGGAGGAGCGGACGAACGGCAAGGTCTCCATCAAGACCTTTCCCGGAGGGACCCTGCTGGATGCCATGAACATGATGGACGGCGTCATTGCAGGCCAGGCAGACATAGGCAATCTTTGCATGGCCTATCAGCCCGGCCGCTTCACTGTCACGAACGCCACGGCTCTCCCGCTCGGGATTCCGAACGCAAGAGTGGGCAGCCTCGTCCTGTGGGATTTTTACGAGAAGTACCAGCCCGAGGCCTTCTCCAAGGTCAAGGTCCTGGCCATGTTCACAACGGCCCCTTCGAACGTCATGTCCAGGAAACCCATCCGGACCCTGGATGATATTCGAGGCACTGATCTGAGGGCGTCCGGCGGGGCGGCCCAGATTCTCAAGGCATGGGGCGCCAACCAGGTGGGCATGCCCATGTCAGACACCCCCGAAGCCCTTCAGAAGGGTGTGGTGGACGGGTTGTTCTCATCCCTTGAGGTCATGAAGGATTTCAAATACGCGGAGCTCTGCCGCTATGTCACCATGACCACCAGCGTGATCTATCCATTTGCCGTGGTCATGAACATGGATTCCTGGAACAAGCTGCCCGACGACGTGAAAAAGGTGATGGACGACCTTCGGCTGGAGCAGTCCGAGTGGACCGGGAACTACATGGACAACCATGTGAATGAATCCATGAGATGGTCCAAGGAGACCTACGATGTGGAGGTCATCGAACTCGACCCCGCTGAGAAGGCCAGGTGGGACGAAAGAATGGAGCCTATTGTTGAGGCATGGATAAAGGATGCTGAGAGCAAGGGCTTGCCGGGCAAGCAGATCGTTGAGGACATCGAGTCCCTTACGAAGAAGTACGCCAAATAGACACGATGAAGATCCCTGTCCTGCCGCGGCCCCATGACCGGGCCGCGGCAGGGCCCACCCTGCCGCCCGCGGACAACTGGTGTGGCGGGGGTGCTCCGCCCGGTCCAGGTAAGGGGCCTGCCGGGCACAGGAGAGCGCCATGAATGCTCTTGAGAAGATCATCCTGATTCTGAACAGGGTTTTGATCTGGATCGGAGGCTGCTTTATTGTGGCCATGATTGTGCTGACCTGCGCGAATATCCTCTTACGTTTAGTTTGGGTGCCGGTCAAGGGCACATACGAACTCATGGGTTTTTTCGGGGCCGTGGCAACGGCCTTTGCCCTGGGTTACACACAGATAAAAAAAGGGCATATCGCTGTTGACATCCTTGTACTCAGCTTTCCCGAGAAGACCCGCCGCATACTGAAAGTCATCAACTCCTTGGTCTGTATGGCCTTTTTCGCATTTGTCGGTTGGCAAATCGCCAAGTACGCCGGGGTCCTTAAGTCCAGCGGCGAAGTGACGCAAACTCTCAGAATTATCTATTACCCTTTCACCTATGCCGTGTCAGTGGGGTGCTGGGTACTGGCCCTGACGTTTTTTACGGAATTCCTGAAATCGCTTTTTCCCGGAAAGGAGGGTGAATCTTGAGCCTGGCGCTTGTCGGAGTTATCGGAATTCTTGTCCTCCTTTTCGTTCTCTTTTTCCTCGGTATGCCCGTGGGTTTCGCCATGGGCATTGTCGGGTTTGTCGGGTACTGCTATGTGCTCAATTTCAAGGCGGGCCTGGGTATGCTCAGCACGGAACTGTGGATGACCTTTTCCAAGTATGGGCTTACGGTGATCCCTTTATTCATTTTAATGGGTCAGATAGCCTTTTACTCGGGCGTGAACAGGAAGCTTTACGACGCCGCATACAAGTGGGTCGGACAGATCAGGGGCGGTATCGCCATGGCCACGGTCATGGCATGCGCCGCGTTTTCCGCCATCTGCGGATCCAATGCGGCCACCGCCGCCACCATGACCACAGTGGCATTGCCCGAGATGAAGAAATTCAAGTACGAGCCCATGCTCAGCACCGGTGCCATCGCGTGCGGTTCCACCCTCGGCGTGGTCATCCCTCCGAGTGTCGTTCTCATAGTGATCGGTCTATACACGGGACAATCCATCGGTAAGCTGTTTTACGGCGGGGTTGCAGCGGGCATCCTGCTCGCAATTCTGCTGACCGTGACGGTGTATGTCGTCTGCTCCTTCAGGCCTGGATGGGGACCTGTGGGAGAGAAAACCACCTTCGGTGAAAAACTTCGAGCCCTTCCCGGGGCTGTGGAGATGCTCATTCTCTTTTTCCTTGTCATGCTGGGACTCTACTTCGGGTTCTTCACGCCGGCCGAGGCCGGGGCCGCAGGGTCTCTATTCGCCTTGCTGATCAGCGTGGTACAGAGAGGGCTGAGTTGGCAGGGATTTATAAATTCCATCGTGGACACCTTGAGGGTCTCCTGCATGGTTATCATGATTGTGGCGGGCGCAACGATTTTCGGCAAGTTCCTGACCGTCACCCGAATCCCCTTTAACATCGCCGAGTGGGTGACCGGCCTGCCGGTGCCGGACTTCTTGATCATGGGCATCATTTTACTCATCTTCGTGATCGGGGGCGCGGTCATGGACGCACTGGCCCTTCTCCTCATCACCATACCTATTTTCTTTCCCGTGGCCGAGAGCATGGGCCACGATCCCATATGGTTCTCGGTGACTATCACGGTGGTCACTACCTTGGGGGCCGTGACTCCGCCCGTGGGAGCAACCACATACGTGGTAGGCGGCATGGCCAGGGATGTGCCCCTGGAAAGCGTGTTCAAGGGCGTGGCGTTTTTTATTCCCGCCTACATCCTTTGCATAATTCTGCTCATGGTGTTCCCCGGGATAGTTACGTTTTTGCCGAACCTGATACGATAAAGCTTTACTCAAAAAGCGTCTCTTGGAGGCTGGCCGGCCTGGCCCGGGAAGACACCTGAAGCCTGGTTTCACCACGAAGGACACAAAGAGCACGAAGAAAGAATGAGAAGAAAAACCAAACGCGAATCACGCTGATCATACGAATAATGAACTTGTCCGTATGATAACTAAAGAGGGAAAAAAATCATGACAGGGACCTTCATGCCGACGGCGAAGACCGAGGAAGAACTTGCGCAGGAGCAACTCGACGGGCTGAAGTGGACGGTTCGCCATGCCTTTGAGGGCTCTCCCGTTTATCGACAAAAGCTGAGCGAGGCCGGGGTCAGTCCGGAAGATATTCGGTCGCTGGATGATCTCAGACGCCTGCCCTTTACCACCTCCAAGGACCTGCAGGAAGGCTACCCCTTTCCATTGTTGTCCGTGCCCCACGAAAAGGTGGTCAGGATTCACGCATCCTCCGGGACCACGGGCAAGCGCAAGGTACTGTGTTACAGCCGTAAGGACGTGGAGGACTGGGCCCATTTCTTCGCCCGCTGCTATGAAATGGCCGAGCTGACCACCGAAGACCGTGTGCAGATCGCCGTGGGCTACGGAGTCTGGACCGCCGGGGTCGGGTTCCAGCTCGGATGCGAGACCTTCGGGGCCATGGCCGTACCGGCCGGGCCGGGGAACATGGACATGCAGTGCGAGTTCCTGGAGGACTTCCAGAGCACCGCCATGTGCTGCACCGCATCAATGGGTCTACTCATGGCCGAAGAGGTCAACCGGCGCGGCCTGCGGGACAAGATCGCCCTTAAGACCATGATCTTCGGTTCCGAGCGCTCGAGCGACGCTATGAGAAAGCGGATTCAGGACCTCTTGGGCATTGAGCACATGTATGACATACCCGGTATGACCGAACTCTACGGCCCGGGTACCGGCCTGGACTGCCGGTACCATTCGGGGATCCACTACTGGGCCGACTACTACATTCTGGAGATCCTGGATCCCGACACCCTTGAACCCGTACCCGACGGCGAGGTGGGGGAGATGGTCGTCACCACGCTCAAAAAGGAGGCCGTGCCCCTGATCCGTTACAGGACGCGCGACCTGACAAAGCTCGTTCCGGGCCGGTGTGAATGCGGGTCTGTGCTGCCGAGGCACGATCGAATCCTGGGCCGGTCGGACGACATGATCATCTTCAGGGCCGTAAACATTTACCCGGGCCAGGTGGACCACGTGCTTTCAGGCATTCCGGACATAGGAAGCGAGTACCAGCTTATCCTGGACAGGAAGGATGACGGCAAGGACTACATGACGCTCCGCGTGGAGCGGGACCAGGGGGTGGACGGCAGCCGTAACAGCGAACTCGGGGAAAAGATCGGGCGGGAGATCAAAAAGCAGATCATGGTAAGCGCCCGGGTCGAGCTGGTCGACTATGGTTCCCTGCCAAGATCGGAACGCAAGAGCAAGCGTGTGTTCGATAACAGGGAACAGTGATTCAATGACTTCATTGGTGAAAGGAGGAGGAGGGTGCAAGAATTCGATTATCTCATGCCCACGTCCCTGGATGAGGCCATAGGTCTCCTCAAGAAATACGGGAGCAACGCCGCCCTCATTGCGGGGGGCACGGATGTAATGGTCAAGATCAGAAACACACGGAAGGCCCCCGATGTATTGATTTCTCTAAGGAGGCTGAGCGATCTTCGGTATATTCAGAAAAGCGGCGGGTATCATATCGGCGCCTTGACCACCCATCGAATGCTGGAGCAGTCCCCGCTGGTTCGATCGGAACTCTCCGCCCTGCATGATGCGTGTTCGCTGGTGGGGTCCGTTCAAATACGGAATGTGGGGACCCTGGGGGGTAACATCTGCAACGCCGCGCCCTCAGCCGATACTGCGGGCCCCCTTCTGGTACTTGATGCGACTGCGGTCTTGGAGGGACCGGAGGGAAGGCGCAGGGTTCCCCTGACCGAGTTTTTCACGGGCACCTATCACACCGTTCGAAGACCGGACGAGGTCCTTGTGGAATTGGATATCCCGGAGGAAATGGGCCTGTTCGGTAGTGCATACTGGAAGCATACAAGACGGAAGGCCATGGAGCTTCCCTTGATAGGCATCGCCGTGGCGGTAAAGCTGTCCGAGAATCAGGATGAGATCGTGGATTCGAGGATAGCCCTGACTGTGGCCGCGCCGACGCCCATAAGGGCCTACCTGGCAGAGGACTTCCTGAAAGGGAAACCGATTACGGACGAGGTGCTCAGGGAGGCCGGTCGGATTGCGTCCTCAACCGACTGTTGCACAATCAGGACGAGTCTGCGTTGCGAGGCATGGTATCGGGAGGAAATGGTCAGGGTGTTTGTCGCCCGAATGGCCAGGCTGGCCGCTGAACGTATTAAGAATCGATAAGCAAGGAGAGTCCAATGAAGAAGGTTTCGGTTTGTTTCACGCTTAATGGGGATCCTGTGGCGGCCGAGGTTCCCGTGACCTGGTCCCTCCTGGAGACGTTGCGGGAATATTTCGAGCTCACCGGTGCAAAAGAAGGGTGCGGAGTAGGGGAATGCGGTTGCTGCACCGTGATTGTGGACGGCGATGCCGTCAATTCGTGTCTTTATCCCATCCCTGAAATCGAGGGGAGATCAGTGATGACTGTAGAGGGAGTCGCCGGGAAAGAGGGGGCCCTGCATCCGCTTCAGGAGGCCTTTCTGGACAACAACGCGGTCCAATGCGGGTTCTGCACTTCGGGTATGATCATGTCCGCCAAGGCGCTCTTGGACAAGAATCCGGACCCGGGGGAAGAAGATATCCGGACGAGCCTTTCGGGTAATTTCTGCCGGTGCACCGGGTACGTCCAGATCATCGAAGCGATTCAGAACGCGGCCAAGGCCAAACCTTAGAGCAGGCAGTGAGGACGCAGGAGGAAATGATGTCTGATTACTTGTATGTCGGAAAAAGCATTCCAAGAACTATTGAGGCGGACAAGGTGAGCGGCCGGGCCATCTACATGAACGACCTGAAAAGGCCCGGCATGCTTTATGGAAAAATACTCTACAGCAGATACGCCCATGCCAGGATAAAACGGATCGATACATCCAGGGCCATGAAGCTCCAGGGGGTTAGGGCCGTTCTCACGGGACATGACCTGCCTGATGTGAGGGTCGGGTTTATCAAAGACCAGACCGTGCTGAAGAAGGACGTGGTCCGGCAGTTCAGGGACGAGGTGGCGGCCGTTGCCGCGATCAGCCCGGAGATCGCAGAGGAAGCGATTCACTTGATCGATGTGGAGTACGAGGAGTTGCCCGCGGTTTTCGACCCCATCGAGGCCATGAAGGAAGGCGCCCTTCTTGTACACGAACTGGATGCCAGGGGAAAGCCCATGAGGAGCAATATCCTGCCCCTGCCGTGGAAGTTCCTGGCCGGAGATATCGAGAAGGGCCGCCGTGATTCGGCACACATTGTGAAGGATGATGTTTCCACCACCTGGGTAAATCAGGGCTGCATGGGTACCAGCGGATGCATCGCCGAGTTCGACACGAACAACAACCTGACCCTTTACAGCCAGACCAATGTGCCCTTCCTGGGAAAACAGCGGGTACAGGAGTATCTAGGCCAGATCGGTCTCGGGAAGAGCAAGGTCAGGGTGCTGAATCCTGTGGTGGGCGGCAGCTTCGGGACTAAGCTGGACACGGACATCTACGAATTCATCGCCATCCAGCTCGCCCTGAAGACCAGAAAGCCGGTGAAAATCATATTCACCCGGGAGGAGGAGTTCTTCGCCCTTCCCCCGAGGCAGCCGGCGCGTTTCACAATTGAGCAGGGCTGCGACAAGGAAGGGAGACTGACTTTCAGGGAAGTCAAAGCGATTCTGGACAACGGCGCGTATACCTCGTGGGGTGCGACCACGCCCTCGGTAATGATGATGCCCATCTCCTCCCTTTACCGGGTGCCCAATGTCAGCTTTGAAGCCACGTGCGTCTACACCAATAATATATATGCTCAGGCCATGAGGGGTTACGGCAAT
>CAYVDE010000063.1:0-17437 GCA_964450535.1 uncultured Desulfobacterales bacterium | reverse complement strand
CCGCTGCCTTGGTCTTCCATCACCATTAATTCCGGGGACACCATACTTAATTCCTCTTCTTTAGAGTCCTTATGAAAGTTCGTGGGAATACGCATCATTTTTGTTTGGCGTCGTACGTGATGGAATTAAGTATGGTGTCCCCGGAATTTAAGGAATTCAAGGGTGCGCCATGCAGCAGCCTTGCCGCTCTTGACGGAGTCCAATATGGACATGGGTCCCAGGACGGTCCCGGCTTCAGTGACCCCGGGTACGACCTGACTCCCGGGCATAGAGTGTGGAAGGAACCCGTCCGGTCCGGTCGAAAGCCCGAAGAGGCCCGCGGTTTCACTCAGGTCCGAACCCGGAGTTATGCCCACGGACAAGACCAGGAGCTCGACATCCAGGGCCTTTGGCAATCCGGCCTCAGGGTCGAAATAGCTCACGCGGATGCTGCGGTCCCGAGTAACGATTGCGTCACCGGGCACAGCGCGTATAAAGCGGAATCTTTCCCGGAGACCCTCCCACGACGACTCGAAATCCCGGCCGAAGTTCTGGATGTCGATGTAGAAGACGGTCACGTCGATCCCTGGATCCTGGTGGCTGAGCCGCTGGGCCGCGCGCAAGGCAGAACCGCAGCAGACACGGGAACACCAGAGGTGTCCGAGCCGTTCGTCCCTGCTGCCGACGCACTGTATAAAGGCGATGCTTTTCGGGAAGGATCCGTCAGAGGGCCTGATCACCCGGCCGTGCTCCCTGAGCATATGTTCGAGTTCCAGGTTGGTGATCACGTCGTCGAACTCACCGTAACCGTAAGGCCCTTCTCTCGGATCGAATGCGGAAAACCCCGTGGCCAGGATTACGGCGTCCGGATCCAGCTCGAGCTGCTCTTCCTTCTGACTGAAAGTGACAGCCGACTCGGGGCAGGCGTCGATGCATGCACCGCAGTCCTTTCCGGCGCTGCGGATGCAGCGGCCCGGGTCAATGGCAAAGGGCGGGCGGTTGTAAGGGGACGGCCCTCTCAGGACCGCACCGTCTTCCGGGCATGCCTCGAGGCATCGGCCGCATCCCGTGCAGAGCCCCGGGTCGATGAACAGGGGGGAGCAAGAGACGGTTGCCGAGAACGCGCCTTTTCCGCGGGTTACTTCCTGGACGCGGCTGGAGCAGTAAAGATGAATCTCCGGGGCCTCAAGCACGCTGTGAATGCGATCTTCTGCAAGGCACGCGCCGCATTTTACGCATACGGAAGTAGCCTTGCACGAAAAGCCGGCGGCGTGCCCGCCGGCAAAGGGTGCGGCCTCCACTACGTGGGAGTGGATCCCGAACCGTGCCAGCTCCAGGGCCGCAGTCAACCCTGCAACCCCTCCTCCTATTATCAGCACATTCGGTTCCGGCAATGATTCAAGCCTCCATGTATCAATTCAATAATGCAACTTTATATCCGCAGGAAGGCTGTTGCAAGGTTGAAACGCTCGAACTTGACGGCCGGCTTTATCTACTCTATGTTAAAAGTATGCTATAGTGCCCGTCAGCCCGATTCGAATTCGACTGCCACCCTTCGAGCGCTTTCTCCTTTTACTTGGCCGGGCTGTTTTTGACCATACGGATCATGAATCACCTGCACAAAAAGGAGCAGTGAATGCTGGGACAGAGCTCCTGGGACTGGGAGCCCGGAAAACGGCTGATCCAGAAAGCCGCGGCCTGTTCAGGGGATGTCGTCTGGATGGAGGAGCCGGTTGCGAGTCCGGACGGAGAGACAATAGCGGCCGTCGTCAACCTGGAGAACGCCGTGTTCGGCCTCTGCGTGAACGGGGAACTCCTGGAGCAGACCTTCGAGAAAATCTGGGGGGTTTGTTTCTCCCCGGACGGCCGCCTGGCGGCCGTCGTCTGCGCTGATATGGAGTGGACCGTGGCCGTGAAAGGCGTGCCGTGGGAAAGCACTTTCGGTTTCGTCTGGAACCTGTCCTTTTCACGTACCGGGGAGCGTATAGGCGCGGCCGTGCAGCAGGACATGAGTTACGGTGCGGCCGTGGACGGTGACCCGTGGCCGGAGTATTTCGACAATGCCGCCGATTTTTCGCTCAGCCCCTGCGGGGGGCACTCTGCCGCCTCGGTGCAGACCAGGGCCGTGGAGGCGGCGGACATTGAAGCGTTTCAGAAGGGTTGCTACTCCGTGGCCGTTGACGGCAAGGCGTGGGACGAGAGTTTCGTGAATGTGTGGACACCCGTGTTCGATGAATCCGGGGGGCACGTGGCGGCACAGGTCCGCCGGAGCCTTTACGACTACACCATCGTGGTGGACGGAGTCCCGTGGCCGGAAAACTTCCTTTCGGTCTGGGAGCCGGCTTTCAACCCCAAGACCGGAGCCGTTGTGGCGCCGGTGCGGAGAGGGGGCAAGTGGGGAATGGCCGAGAACGGCCATATGATCTGGCCGGCCCGCTACAGCCAGCTCTGGCAGCAGGCCTTTGACAAGACCGGATCCGTTCTGGCTGCGATCGCGGCACCGGCCTACGGCCGTTTCACCGTGGCGGTAAATGACCGGCCCTGGCAGAACTCTTTCAGCGTGGTGACCGACCTGGCGGTTTGTCCCGAGGGGGGGCGCGTGGGCGCGCTGGGCAAGGAGGGAGATGCCTGGACGGTCGTGTTGGACGACCGCCCATGGCCCGGGACCTACGACATGATATACCCCCTCTGCTTCAGCCCGGACGGTTCGCACGCGGCCGTCAGGGCGGAACAAAACGGCAGGTTTGTAATTGTCATGGACGGGAAGAATTACAAAGAGACGTTCGAGCGCGCCTGGGACCCTATCTTCAGCCCGGAAGGGGATAAGGTGCTTATCAGAGGTATTCAGGGGGATGACTACATCAGGATAGTCGCCAGCGTTGAGGATTTCTAAGACCAGAGAATTGCTCACTTTATTTTATTGTTGGGATAATCCAAATCTAAATCCAAATCGAAATCGAAATCGAAATCGGGATCGGGATCGGAGTCGAAAGAAAGGAGCGCAAGGTCGAGTTGGACCGCATGACGGCGATGCCCAGCCGATTGGATGGAAGAGGCAGGCTTTTTTCTTTAACCCGGTGACGGCACGTCCGGGAGGGAGTGAAGATGCACCAAGTCTACGGATTCGTTGTGGGGCCGCTGGCCTGGATCGCATTCTCCGTGTTTGTTCTGGGGTCGATCTGGAAGATTTACAGCATGTACCAGTCAGCCAGGACCAGGGACGGACAGGTCCTGGCCTACTGGAGCTTCAAGTACGCCCTGCGCTCCATCGCCCACTGGTCCATCCCTTTCTGGCCGGTCAATTCACGGCTTCATCCATTCATGACCATTGTATCGTTCACGTTTCATATCTGCCTGGTGGTCGTTCCCATTTTTCTTTTGGCCCACGTCATGCTCTGGGACTACTATCACGGGGTGCGGATCTGGACTTTGGCCGAGGGCTTGGCAGACGTGATGACCGTCCTGGTGATCCTCTCATGCCTGTTTTTTGCGGGGCGGCGGATCTTTCTCCGGGAGGTCCGGTACGTAACCGGCCTCATGGACTGGGTCGTCTTGATCATCGTGTTTCTTCCTTTTATGACGGGGTTCCTGGCCTACCACCAGATAGGTCCTTACAAGGTTATGATAATCCTCCACATAGTGTTCGGTGAGATCATGCTGGCGGCCATCCCTTTTACGCGTCTCAGCCACATGATCCTCGCCCCGTTTTCCCGCGGATACATTGGTTCCGAGTTTGGGGGGGTGCGCAAGGCAAGGGACTGGTGAGTCCACCCTGAAGGAGGGGTTGAATGGAAGCGGCGGTCGAGAAGGCTGATGAAAAAAAACAAACGGATGTCGGAATCCTCAGGGGCCTTGAAGGCCTGACCCGGGAGAAGATCGAAGAGGCGATCAACCGCGTCTTCCTGGCCGAGACCGGGGCCAGAATCAAGGGCTACGAGGAGATCTGCGTCCGGTGCGGGCTCTGCGCCGAGGGCTGTCATTACTATCTGTCCCATGATGGAGATCCGGCCTACTCGCCTGTAGGCAAGGTCAAGCAGACCCTGTGGAAGCTCCTCGAGAAGCGGGGGCGCATAAGCCTGAAGGATCTGGAGCGTGTGGCCCTGGTGGCCTACACCGAGTGCAACCTGTGCCGCCGCTGCGCCATGTACTGCCCCATCGGCATCGACACCGCCTACATCATGACGGTGGTCCGCCGCCTGTGCCACCTGCTGGGGGTCACGCCCCAGTATATTCAGGACACGGCCCACAGCCATTCGGTCACCATGAACCAGATGTGGGTCAAGGAGGACGAGTGGATCGACAGTGTTCTCTGGCAGGAGGAAGAGGCCAGGGAGGAGATCCCCACGCTTCGTATCCCCCTGGACAAGGAGGGGGCGGAGATCATGTACTCGGTGATCGCGCCCGAACCCAAATTCCAGCCCCAACTGATCTATCTTGCGGCCGTGATCATGAACGAATGCGGCATGGACTGGACCATGCCGTCCCTGCCCGGATGGGACAACAGCGACATGGCCATGTTTACGGGAGATGTGGAGCTCATGGGCCGGCTCAAGCGGAGCCACTTCGAGAGGGCCCAGAAGCTGCGGGTCAAGCGCATAGTCATGGGAGAGTGCGGGCACGCGTATCGTTCCATTTACGATGTGGGCAACAGGTGGCTCGGCTGGCGGGACTTTCCAGTGGAGGTGGTGCACGCCATAGACTTCTACTGGCAGATGCTTCAGGAGGGCCGCCTTAAAGTGGCCAGGAAGTACGAGAGGCCCGTTACCTTTCACGACCCGTGCAACATCGTCCGGGGCCGGGGCCTTCACGAAAAGGCCCGGGAAATTGTCCGGGCGTTCTGCTCCAATTTCATCGAGATGCACCCGAATCGGGAACACAACTACTGCTGCTGCGCAGGGGGAGGCGTGATAAACTGCGGACCTCCTTACAAGAACGTCCGGGTGCAAGGCAACCGGGTCAAGGCGGAACAGCTCAAGGCCACCGGCGCCGAAGTGGTCATTGCACCCTGTCACAATTGCCACAGCGGTCTGACCGACATCATAGAGGCTTACGAGGTCGGCATGGAATTGTCATTTTTCTCTGAAATCATCTACGAGTGCATGGAAAAGCCCAATGCGATCGAGGGCTAGAGCCAAGAGAGAGAGCGGATGACTACAAAAAGGTACGCCCTTGCGGCAACAGCAGCACTTGTTTTCATGTTGCTGCCTCTTTTGCCGGCCGTGTCCCAGGACGAGTATTCGGTGTTTCCCCCGGACGTGTTCCCGGATCCTCAGAGACCCCTATCCCGGTTCAACCACGATGACCACATGTTTTTTGAGACCATTGAAGACTGCCATGTCTGCCACCATGTATACGTTGAGGGCAGGCTGGTGGAGGGGGAGTCATCGGACGGCATACCCTGCGGGGAGTGTCACAAACTCGATATGGGCGACGGCGGCACCGATCGACTTCGTGCCTATCACAACAGATGCAAGGGGTGCCATGAAGAGCAGCGTGCCGGGCCCATTGCGTGTGGGGAGTGCCACGTCCGCGAGTAGCATGCCGGGCCGGCAGTTGACGGTCATAATCCCTTGACATTTATTTCACAAGAGAGGATACTCTCACGCCTGGACTAATAAGTCGG
Organism: uncultured Desulfobacterales bacterium; assembly: GCA_964450535.1. Taxonomy (GTDB): domain Bacteria; phylum Desulfobacterota; class DSM-4660; order Desulfatiglandales; family HGW-15; genus JAIPEI01. Next base: position 11,835 of record CAYVDE010000063.1, on the reverse strand, counting down.
CAAGCGCATGGACCGCTCCCGGGCGGGTGATGGGGCCGTGTGCGGGTAGGCCGGAAATGCAAGCGGTATAGGCCGGAGATTTCCAACAACGAGAGAGGACGGATGTATGGAAGAAAAGGAAATTTTGGAACTGAGCGATCAGAAGCATGAGTTCCGTGACAAGATCAGGGAACTCCTGCCAAACAGCAACCTCGATCTCTGCCTGACCTGCGGGACCTGCGCCAGTGGTTGCCCGGCCACCGGACTCGAGGGCATGGACCCCAGGAAGTTTGTGCGCATGCTGGCACTGGGGCTCTATGACGAGGCCACCAGCTCCCCCTGGGTCTGGATGTGCAGCATGTGCCAGCGCTGCATCTACGCCTGCCCCATGAAGGTGGACATCCCCCAGATGGTGGGCCTGGCCCGGCAGACCTGGCCGCGGGAGGAACGTCCCAAAGGGATTCTCGGCTCCTGCGACATGGCCCTCAGGAGCGACGCATGCAGCGCCATGGGCGCCTCGGAGGAGGACTTCCAGTTCGTGGTGGAGGACGTGGCCGAGGAGGTCCGCGAGACGCAGCCGGGATGGGAGAATCTTCAGGCCCCGATAAACAAGCAGGGTGCCGAGTACTTCCTCAACCAGAACTCGAGGGAGCCGGTCACCGAGCCCGACGAGATGGTGCCCCTCTGGAAGATACTTCACCTGGTGGGGGCCGACTGGACTTACGGGACCAAGGGCTGGGGGGCGGAGAACTACTGCATGTTCCTCCAGGACTGGGAGGCCTGGGAGCACATCACCCGGGTCAAGGCCAAGGCCGTGGACGATCTAGGGTGCAAGTACTGGCTCAATACGGAATGAGGACACGAACTCTTTGCATTCCGGGTCGGACTGCAGAAATTCAACGTAGAGCACAACTTTGAGATCGAGAGCATCATCAGGCTCTATGCCAAGTGGATCCGCGAGGGCAAGCTGGATGTGAATTCGGACTGGAACAAGGACCTCAAGGTCAAGTTCACGGTCCAGGACCCGTGCCAGCTCGTTCGCAAGTCCTTCGGGGACCCGGTGGCCGAAGACCTTCGGTTCGTGGTAAAGAAGGCGGTGGGCGAGGAAAACTTCATCGACATGCAGCCCAATCGCTCCAACAACTTCTGCTGCGGCGGAGGAGGCGGGTACCTGCAGAGCGGGTACACCGAGGCCAGGCACCAGTACGGAAGCGTAAAGCTCAACCAGATACTCAGCACCGGGGCCGCTTACTGCATCGCGCCCTGTCACAACTGCCATTCACAGATTCACGACCTGTCCGAGCACTTTGAGGCCGGATATTACACGGTACACCTCTGGACCATACTATGCCTCGCCATGGGCTGCCTGGGTGAGAACGAGCGGGAGTACCTGGGCCCGGACCTGGCCGAGGTGGGGTTGTAGACGAGGATAGGGATTGTTGAGAACCTGAAAACCCCGCCCACATCAAGGGCGGGGTTTTTCATGTAAGCCGGGAGGATTATAATGGACGAGAAGAAGACCTACAGGATACAGACCGCATGCCCCCAGTGCGGGTGCAGTGCGGTATCCCATCTGAGTGCGGAGGAGATCCGCCAGCGGTTCGGGGATGTGCCCAACGTCCAGATGGAGTGCAGCCAGTGCATGGCCAAGTATGAGACGCCTATGGAAGAGGCCTGCCCCGAGTATTCCAAAGACTGCAACATCAGTTGACCGGCCTTTCATCCGCCTTTAAAAAACCGCTAACACCCCTGACCCGCAGAATGCTTTTCATTCAGATGCCCTGATCCTGCCCGCCGGCCGTGCGCGGGCAGGATCATTTCGTTGCAAAACAGCAATTGAAATACGATTGTGATATTGCAATATCGAAAAAGTAGGCGTTTGACAAGGCAGCCCTCCTCCGCTGGGGGTAGCAATAAAAACAATAAAAGCAATAAATTACATTCAAGCAGGGCGCCTTTTCAGGACATGGCATGCTCAATGCAGGAGGAATGCCCAAATGAGGCAGGCCCTTCCCTGGCGTCTCCAATCGGGAGAAAACAAGACAACCGCACTCGTGTGACAGGCCTGTTCAAAATTGCCTGAATCAGGCCGGACACTGGAGAGGATGGTAAAAATGAAAGTAGCCGTTACATCCATGGGAAACGATTTGAGTGGTGAGGTGGAACAGCGTTTCGGCCGCGCCCCCTGGTTCCTTCTGGTGGATCCGGAGACAATGGAGTTCGAAGCAGTGGAGAACAGCCAGAGCACCGACCTGCCTCAAGGGGCAGGCATTCAGGCTGCTGAAAACATTGCAAGGCACAATCCGGCTGCAGTGCTTACTGGAAACTGCGGGCCAAAGGCCTTTAAAGTGCTTCAGGCCGCAGGCATCGGAGTCGTGGTAGGTGTCAAGGGTAAGATAGAGGACGCGGTCAGGGCATATGTCCGGGGCGACTATCAGCCGACCGGAGAGGCGAACGTAGAGGGCCATTGGATGTGAACCATTGATCATCAGGCGTGCGGCCCCCTCCCGGCCGAGACATGGGGCAAGGGCATGAAGGTGGCGATACCTGTTTGGGGCGACAAGATTTCACCCGTATTTGATACGGCGACGCGTCTCATGATCGTCGATACCGAGGCTGATCGTTCCGATAGAATAAACCTGAGCCTCGAGGGGGACGACCTTGCGCGGCGGTGCGCCCGCATGAAAGAACTCGGTGTGGAGACGTTGATCTGCGGGGCAATATCCAACCCTTTCCGCCGGAGGCTGACTGCCGCTGATATCGAGGTGATTCAGGGAATCTCCGGCCCCAGAGAAGAGGTCCTTCAGGCTTTCATCAGGGGTAAACTCGATCAGGATGCCTTTTTGATGCCCTGGTGCCGCCGGGAAACGTGTGGCCGGACCGGGAGGAGTCCCTTGGAAAACGGACGGTGCAGGAAGAGAACATCGGGGAAAGGGCGGGAAGGCGGTTGCCGCCTCCATTCACCCCCCTCGAAGCATAAAACACAAAAGGAGGCATGAAAGAGCCATGTCGGAAGGTCAAAAGAGCTGCGGCGCGAGCGACCGCAAGGCAAAACAAGATCAACAGGATATCGATATAAAAGACCGGCTGTCGCGGATTCGAAACAAGATCCTGGTCATGAGCGGAAAGGGAGGTGTGGGGAAAAGCAGTGTGGCCGCTTGCCTGGCGCTTTTTCTGGCCGGCAGGGGAAAGACCGTGGGCCTCATGGATGTGGACCTTCACGGCCCGAGCATTCCCAGGCTTCTGGGGCTGACCGAGGGAATAGGGCTATCCGACAGGACGGGAAAGGCCCTTCCTGTGGCCTCCCTGCCCAACCTCCATGTCATATCCATCGAGTGCCTCATGGGAGACAACAAGGATGCGGCGACAATATGGAGGGGGCCGCTCAAGATCGGCGTCATCCGTCAATTCATCTCGGACATCGACTGGCCTGACCTCGATTATCTGGTTATCGACTCTCCTCCGGGGACCGGGGACGAGCCCCTCACCGTGGCCCAGACCATCCCTGACGCCAAGGCCCTGGTGGTCACAACCCCCCAGGAGATCTCTCTGGCGGACGTACGGAAATCCATAAATTTCTGCAGGCAAGTGAACATGAAGATCCTGGGCCTGGTGGAGAACATGAGCGGTCTCACCTGCCCGCACTGCGGAAAGCTGATCGATTTGTTCATGTCCAACGGCGCGGCCCTTCTGGCCGCAAAGGAGGGGATCGACCTGCTGGGGAGCCTGCCTATTGATCCCGAGTTTGTCCGCCTCGGGGACAGGGGGGAGTTGAAGTCCCTGGATCCCACCTCCCCCATTGCCCTGGAATTCGATAAGTTGGTGGAAAAGGTGATTCAGTCTGAAGGCGCTGGGCACGCTGCCCCCGCTGCGGGTGATTCCAAACCGGATAAAGAGGAGACCAGCATGGACAAGAAAGTATTCGCCGTCCCCGTATCCGGGGGCAAGCTCTGTGCTCATTTCGGGCACTGCGATCAATTCGCTTTGGTGGAGACCGAAGACGGAAAAATCAAGAAAACCGACCTGCACACGCCACCGCCCCATGAGCCGGGGGTCCTTCCCCAGTGGCTCCATGAAAAGGGCGCCCATGTCATCCTTGCGGGAGGCATGGGGTCGCGGGCGCAGGGCCTGTTCGAGCAAAACGGGATTCAGGTGATCATCGGCGCGCCCATGGACGCCCCCGAGGTACTTGTCAATCAATACCTCTCCGGGGCCCTGGTCACCGGATCGAACATCTGCGACCACTAGGCAGGGTCCAGGCCGTGGCGGGCATCAGCGGGAACGTGATCCGTGCGGCCCCCACCGGGGGAGTTCGTGAGACCCTGAATCAAAGGAGAGTGGATATGGAAAAAGTGGTAATCATCGGGTGCGGTGCTTACATGGACAGCGGGTACGGGTGCCCGGGGGAATGGCGTTGTTTGAAGGCGGCGGCCCTGGGGGAAGGAAACTTCGAGCAGCCCGTGCAGGTGGTGGGGTTTGTGCGCTGCGAGTGCCCTGGCAGGTCCCTGGCCCCTAACCTGGGCATGACCATGAAGCTGTCCGAGCTAAAGCCGGACGCCGTCTACCTGAGCTCCTGCCTGGTGAACGCCAAGCCGGGCTGTCCATATGCCGGCGCGGATGAGTTGGCGGATATCCTGCAAAACAAGACCGGTATTCGTGTTATAAAAGGGACCCACGAATACCATTAACGGCTGCGGGCCCGGGATGAACACAGAGAGACGGGTCCCTCGAGGATCCGGATCCCGGTCTGAGCCGGGTGGAGACCCGCTTAAGAAGGTCTTCCCGGGCCTGATGGCGCAAAGGAGGAAGATATGCCGGCACAAGGAAAAGGATCAGGCGGAGGCGGAGGACAGGGCGGCACGGGACAGGGCCGAGGCGGCGGCCGCGGAATGGGCGGCGGACGGGCCATGGGGCCCGGGGGGGATTGTGTGTGCCCGAACTGCGGTCAGACCATGCCGCACGAGCGGGGAGTTCCCTGTTTCGAGTTGAAGTGTCCCAAGTGCGGGAAATATATGACGAGGGGTCGGGATTGAGTTTTCCTGTTACGGAACCCCTGTGCCCGTGCAGTTGGGCGGCAGGTCATGGGGTGGTTTCCCCTGCTCGAATGCGATTGAGCCGCTCGTAGACTCCCCCCATGGCCATGAGTTCATCATGGGTCCCTTCCTCGCGAATGCGTCCTCCCTGCATGACCAGGATGCGGTCGGCCTCGCGTATCGTGGAGAGCCGGTGGGCCACCACAAGAGTCGTCCGCCGCCGGGTTATCCGGTTGATAGCTTCCCTGATCAGCCTTTCCGTCTCAGGGTCCACGCTGGAAGTGGCTTCGTCCAGGATGAGCAGGGCCGGATCACCGGCCAGGGCCCTGGCAAAGGACAGAAGCTGCCTCTCCCCGGCCGAAAGAGTGGCGCCTCCCTCTCCGATCTCGTGATGCAGGCCTTTTGAGAGGCGGCTCACAAAGTGGTGGGCGTTCGCCTCACGAATTGCCCGCTCCACGGCCCCGGGTGTGACCTTTTCCCGGCCCAGGGCCACGTTGTCATAAATGGTCCCGGCAAATAGAAACACGTCCTGCATGACAAGGCCGATATGCTCCCTCAGGTAATGCCTGGGCCAACGGCGGACATCGATACCGTCCACCAGAATTTCCCCCTCCTGCGGCTCATAGAGCCGCTCGATCAGATGGATAAGGGTGGTTTTCCCGCTGCCCGTGGGGCCCACCAAAGCTATGATTTCTCCCGGGTCTATGGTGAAGGATACGTCCCTTAGAACGGGCTGATCCGGGTTGTAGCCGAAGAAAACCCCCTTGAACTCCACTTTTCCGGACAGGCCGTCGGACGGTTCGGCCTGGCCGGAGTCGGGTCCCTCTTCCTCCGAATGGTCCATGAACTCGAATATGCGTTCAGTGGAGGCCATTGCCGCCTGCATGATGTTGTATTTTTCGCTGATGTCCCTAATAGGTTTGAAGAACATCTGCATGTAGTTCACGAACGCGACGAGTGAGCCCAGGGAGAGCTGCTCCTGAAGCACCTGGCCGCCTCCGTACCACAGGAGCAGGGCCACGGCCAAGGAAGCGAGGAGCTCCATGAGAGGCATGAACACGGCAAAGACCCGGATCTGTTTCATGCCCGCAAGGAAGTTTTCGTGGTTGATGCCGGCAAAGGCCCTCATCTGCTCAGTTTCCCGGGCAAACAGCTGGATGATTCGCATGCCGGTGATCCGTTCCTGGAGAAAGGAGTTCAGCTTGGCTACCTTTTGCCGCAGCTCACGGAAGGCCTCGCGCGCCATGGCGCTGAAGAGGAGTGTCAGCACGAAAATCAGGGGCAGGATTGCAAAGGAGATCAGGGCCAGCTTCCAGTTGAGCACCAGGAGTATGACCACGATTCCCAGGAGGAGAAAAACGTCCTTGAATACGGTCACCAGGACGGACTTGAAAAGTTCGTTAAGGTTCTCAACATCGTTAGTGGCACGGGTCACGAGGCGCCCCAGGGGATGCCTGTCGAAAAAACTCATGGCCCTGGCCTGCATCCGTTCAAGGAGCCGGAGGCGTATATCGTTCATGATGAACTGCCCTGTCTTCTCCAGGAGCATGTGCTGAAGGTAACCCAGGGCAAAGGCCGCTGTGAGGATCAGTAGGATGAGGACTCCGATTCCGGCTACGCCCCTGAGGTCCTTGTGCCTTATCCGGCCGAGTTCCGAGTCGTCCAGTTGATTCAGCAGCCCCAGGGGCACGCCCAGGGCGCCGTCCTTCATGGTGAACACGCGGTCGGATCGAAGGGCTTCCCGCACATCCGATGCAAGATCGGCGGGGACCCGGTAGTAGCGTTCCCTGGAAACGGCGCCTTTTTCACGCAGTCCATGGACAACCTGCGGGTCCAGGGTCTTCAGCGCCTCTCCCTGGATGAGACCATAACGGGAGTCAACTCCCGTTTCGATGAGCCGGGCGTGGGATTTCAGTTCGACCCCGACGGCCGGTTCCACCCGGTACCAGGAGGCCAGGATGTGCCGGTCTATCGCCACCTTGAACAGGTACGGGGGGGCCAGGTCCAGGACGGTGATGGCCAGGGTCAGCAGGAGGGTCCACACAATTGTCCCGGCGAACGGCCTTGCAAAGGGGAGTAAGCGCCGCAGGAGCCTCACGTTGTAAGGCTTCCCCAGTTGTCCTTCCTCCATGTATCCGTATTCGCCGTACATGATCCCCCGCAACCGTTCTGAGATTCATAACGATCAGGAATAGTCGATTTCCAGACGGCGTTCCAGGCGGCGCCGGGTGTACAGACGGGCATATGTGCCGCCGCGCTCCATAAGTTCCTCGTGATTACCTTCCTCCACCAGGCGACCCTGATCCAGGACAAAGACCCGATTGGCGCGCCGGATGGTGGAAAGCCGGTTGGACACAAACAGAGTCGTGCGGCCGGCGCGCCGGGCGAGGACCCGGTTCAGTATGCGGGCCTCGGTTCGCGTGTCCACCATGGACAGGGCGTCGTCCATGATGAGAACCGGAGGATCAAACACAAGCGCCCTGGCAATGGTGAGCCGCTGTCTCTGACCACCGGACAGGGACAGCCCGCGCTCTCCCACCAGGGTGTCCAGCCCGCGGTCGAGCGAAAGAAGCTCTTCGTAGAGCTGGGCGGTCTTGAGTGCTTCCACAAGGATCTCGTCCGGAACGTCCTGCCGTCCTAAAAGCAGATTGTTTCTGAAGGTGTCTGAAAACAAAACGGTCTCCTGGGTCACAACCCCGATTGCTTCCCGGAGCTTTTTGAGCCTGTATTGTGTTATGTCCCCTCCGTCCAGGAAGACGGTGTCCTCCGGGAGAGGCAGGAGGCGGGGCAGGCACAGAAGCAAGGTGGTCTTTCCCGCACCCACACGGCCAACAACCGCGGTCGTCCACCCTGCTTTTACCGACAGGGAGATATCGCACAGTGCGTCGTGGTCCTGGTCGGGATAGCGGATGGAAAGGCCTTTGATGCGGATTTCGCCCCGGGTGGGACTGGGAAGCGGGGTTGGTGCGGGTGTGGTTACGATGTCGGGCGCCTCTTTAAGAATGCGGTGAATTCTTCTCATGGAGGTGGCGCCCCTCTGCATGAGGTTGATGACCCATCCCATGGCCATGAGGGGCCAGGCCAGGAGATTCAAATAGGCGGTGAAAGCGACGAAATCACCGGTGGAAATATGGTCGAGGACCGCCAGGCGGCCGCCGAACCACACCACCACACAGAGACCAAGGTTTGTAAATACCACCATAAGCGGGAAAAGAACGGCGAGCGTCCGCGCTAGGAAGAGGTTTTCTTTGACATATTTGTCGCCCTCACGCCGGAGTCGGAACAGGGTCCAGGGCTCCCGGGCGTAGACCTTTACCACGCGAATCCCGGAAAAGGCCTCGCGGACGCGTTCGGTGAGGTCTGAAAACGCTTTTTGAACCCTTTCGTACCCCGAGGACATGCGCCTTGTCAGTCTGCGTGAAAAAAAGACTATGAGAGGCATTGGTACCAGCGCGAGCAGGGTCAGGCTGGGGCTCAGGTGCAGCATGAAGCCGATGGTCGCGGCTCCAAGCACAAGGGAGTCCACCAGCGCGACGAGTCCCATGCCCGCCGCCATTCGAATCGCATTGAGGTCGTTTGTGGCCCTGGCCATGAGGTCTCCGGTGCGTGCCCTATGGTAGAACGAAGGGGTCAAGGCCTGCAGGTGTCCATAGAGGAGGTTTCGAAGTCGCTCCTCGAGAATGCGTGAAAAACCCAGCAGGGCCAGACGCCAAAAAAACCGGAATACCGCGATGGTGACGGCAAGCCCAAGGATGGCGAAGGCATACCGGAGGAGCAGAGCAGGTGACGCCTTAAAGGTTGTCAGGGCGTCCACGGCCGATCTAAGGATGAGGGGGATCTGGAGCTGAAGAAAATCCACCAGCAGAAGGAAGAAGAGGCCGGCGGCGAGCCGGACCCAGTTGTCCCGGAACATGGGTATGAGGGTGCGGAACGGCCCCGTGATTTTTGTGAGGCTTGCGCGGGTGTTTTCCATAAAAATGTCTTCTCGCCGGGACGCCGAAATGGACGAATGCTGCATACTGGGGATACTCAAGGCCCAGAAGCTTGTCAAGCCGTGAACGCCTTGTCACCGGAGATGATCTGTTCTCATGTCCTTGTCGCTTTCATTTCAATATCACCACGGAGAACACGAAGGGCACGAAGGACCGCTTCGATTTTGGACCGAAGGTATCATATCTCAAATCCGCTTGAGAAATTTTTCCTGAAATCTTATGATTTTGAGAATGATGATTGTGCCAAACGGTGGTTTCCGGCAGGGCGCATCTGATTTTGATTATAACATTTCGAATTCATCGATTCTGTAAGTTGCCGTTTTTTTAATTATTACGGGAAAAAAGGTTTTGCCGATCCATCGGGAATGCACTCCTGGTATGACCCGGGTTGAAGAGGTGCGGGCAGTGTCCAATGTCAAACGGATTAAGATTGGGTTTCCGGCGGTCTTGCTCCTGAGTGTCTTCCTTTGTTGGGCCTTCTGGCCTGAAACAACGGACGCGGAGGGGGAGGCGGGAAGAGGGATCCGCCGGTCAATCCTTCAGGGAACCTGGTACCCTGCTGATCCGGGCGTGCTCCTCCGGCTTATCAGTTCCCGGCTCTCCGAGGTGTCGCCGCCCGAGGTCGAGGGCAGAATCCATGCGCTTGTGGTCCCCCACGCAGGCTATCAATATTCCGGCCCGGTGGCGGCCCACGCATATCGTCTGATCAGGGGGCGGGCCATAGAGCGTGTGATCCTGGTGGGCCCCAGCCATCGATACGGGTTTGACGGCATTTCGGTCTCCCGACACGATGCGTATGAGACCCCCCTGGGACGCGTGCCGGTGGACCGTTCCTTGGCGGAAGGCCTCATCGCCCTGGACCCGGCGATTCGCTTTATTCCCGATGCCCACGCCTTGGAACACTCTCTGGAGATCCAGCTACCTTTTCTACAGGCCGTCCTTGAAGATTTCAGCATCGTGCCGGTGATCATGGGCAGGCAGGATCCGGAAACCTGTTCGGCCCTGGCCGATGCCCTGGCCCGGGTTGTGGGGGATGACCCGGCCACCCTGATGATCGCGAGCACCGATCTTTCCCACTTCCATGAAGACGCCGCCGCGCGGGCACTGGACAAGATCTTCACAGGTTACCTCAAGGAGTTTGACCCGGAAGGGCTGTCCCGGGCCTTGGCCGGGGGGCGATGCGAGGCCTGCGGAGGCGGGGCCGTAGTGGCGGTCCTTACGGCCTCTTTAAAGCTGGGGGCCGGCCGATGCGTCATTCTCGACTACGCCAATTCCGGGGATGTGACCGGGGACCGCAAGCGGGTGGTCGGATACCTGTCCGCCGCGGTCCTGAAGTGATATCGCGCGCCCGGGGCGAGGGTTCACGAGGAGATTTTCGAATGACTGGAGACGAGCGTATCCGGGATCTTGAGGATATGGTCTTCCTGGCCGTCGGGGCAACGTTAAGCAGTCTGGCTCTATTTTCCGGCGGAGAAACAGCATGACCAGGGGTCAGGACGACCGTTCCGATCGAGAGCGCATGGTGAGGACGCAGCTCGTCCCGCGTGGAATCCGGGACCAGGGCGTGCTTCGCGCCATGCGGAAAATCCCCAGACACCGGTTCGTGGGAGAGGAGCTTCGCAGTGATGCATATGAAGACCATCCCATACCCATCGGGCACAGGCAGACCATTTCACAGCCTTATATAGTGGCCCTGATGACCCAGGCCCTGGAGCTGACCGGCCGCGAGAAGACTCTCGAGATCGGCACGGGGAGCGGGTACCAGACCGCTGTTCTGGCCGAACTCTCCAGGGAGGTCTATACCGTGGAGAGGATACCGGAACTCCTGCAGAGGGCGGAGGCCGTCCTGACGGACCTCAACTATACCAACATTCGTTTCAAGGCCTTTGACGGGACCCTGGGATGGGATGAACACAAACCTTACGACGCGGTCATGGTGACGGCCGGGGCCCCGAGGGTCCCCGGCCCGCTTCGTGATCAACTGGCCGAGGGCGGCCGAATAGTGATCCCGGTCGGAGACCGCCACAGCCAGGAGCTCGTAAAGATTACAAGAACCGGTGATCGGTTCCACGAGAGCTCCCTTGGTGGATGCCGCTTCGTGGACCTCATCGGCCTTCATGGGTGGAAGGACTGAAACGCCGGCGCAGGACACATCCGCTTGGAGGGGCGCAGGTAGACGCCCCTTCAGTATCCGTTCTTCGTGGTGTCGGGCCCGCAAGGGTCGCAAGCTTCGCGAGGAGAGGCATACACACGGTCTGGGACCTCCTGCTTTTTCTCCCCTCCCGCTATGAGGACCGCAGGCGTTTTTCCCCTGTTGGAGAGCTTAAGGCCGGGGCCCCGGCTCTTGTCCGGGCAACGGTTGTCTCCGGGGAGGAGGTGCGCTTTCGCAAAAGCCGGTCACCGGTCTTTCGTATCATGCTGGAGGACCGGACGGGCGGGCTGGCGCTTGTATGGTTCCATTATCGCAGGGCTCACCTGGAGCGGCTCGCCGTTAGGGGGACCAAGCTTTCGGTATACGGGCGCGTTCAGCAATCAGGACGTGGTTTGGAGATCGTGCACCCCGAAGTATATGCCGCTGATTCCGGGTTCGAGGTGAAGCCGCCGGGAATCCATCCCGTCTACCCCTCCGTGGACGGCGTCCCGAATGGCGTTGTACGTTCAACAATACGGGCCGCCCTGGAAGGCTTTTCCGGGCGATTAGCGGACCCGGTTCCTGAGTCGATCCTTCATCGCCTGGGCTTTCCCGGAATGGACGAGGTCCTGCATCAGGTCCACCTGCCGCCGGATGAGCTTTCCCCCGATGAGCTGAACGCCTTTAAGACTCCCTCCCA
>CAYVDE010000062.1:6645-17566 GCA_964450535.1 uncultured Desulfobacterales bacterium | reverse complement strand
GTCTCGGGTTCCGACACACCCGGCTATACCGCACATGATACTATCTCCTTTCCGGAAGGGTTTGTTGAAGCTGACGTAATCCGTGTTGAAATAATTTGAATTCAAACTTATACCGGTTTCGTGGGATTGTCAATTATTTTTTCTTGGCGTTCTTGCCGTCGTGGCGGGATACTAACGGTGTTTCAAGTCCATCAGGCACCGGAGGTGTTTACGTGAAGAAATCCATGGACCCAAGGATGCACTCGGCCGAGCATCTGCTCAACCAGACCATGGACAGGATGTTCGCTTGCGGTCGGTGCTTTGCAGCACATATTGAACGAAAGAAATCCAAGTGCGACTACCGGTTCGACCGGCCCCTGACCGATGAAGAGGTGGGAAAGATAGAGGAAGAAGTGAACCGTATAATAGCGGCGAACCTTCCTGTGACCGAACACTTTGCCGCCAGGGAGGAGTGTGGCGATCAATTCGACCTGGGACGCCTTCCCGGGGACGCGGGAGAGCACATCCGGATCGTCGAGATCGGCGATTACGATGCCTGCCCTTGCATCGGGCCCCATGTGGGATCCACCGGCGAAATAGGCTCGTTTCGGATTGTCTCGGTGGACTGCCAGGGAGGGACCCTTCGAATTCGGTACAAGCTGTCCAGTACAGGGCGGTCATGATGTGAGGCCGGAATTACGCCTGAGGGACTTTTTTACTGGGATATCATCATTGAAGGAGGGCGGACATGTCGTGTTCAATAAATCATCATAGAGGCGCTCGTGATATGGGCCGCCGCGAGTTCTTGCGGCTGACGGGCCTGGCCGCCGCCGGGTTGGCCTCCGGCTGCGCCGTGAACCCTGTGACCGGACGGTCCCAGCTGATGCTGGTCTCCGAGCAGGACGAGATTCGGATCGATCGAGACAACAGGGCCCATCAGTTTTCCGCGGACTATGGGCCGGTCCAGGACGGCCCCCTGAACGATTATGTGAACAGGACGGGGCTGGAGATCGCCTCTTTCACACACAGGTCCCAAATGCCTTACTCTTTCCGGGCCGTTAACGCGCCCTATGTGAACGCTTACGCCTTTCCGGGCGGCAGCATCGCCTGCACCAGAGGACTCTTGCTGGAGCTCGAAAACGAGGCGGAACTCGCTGCGCTGCTCGGTCATGAGCTGGGACATGTGAACGCACGGCACACGGCACAGCAGATGTCCAAGGGCATGCTTGTCTCGGCCGCCATGGGCGGCATTACAGCGGTGGCGTCTACAGGAGATACCATACTGGGGGACCTGGTCTCCGGGCTTGGAGGAATCGGCGTCGGGGCCCTGCTGGCCAAGTACAGCCGGGACAACGAACGTGAGGCGGACTCCCTGGCCCTGGCCTACATGGTGCGCACAGGATACAGCCCAGAGGGTATGGTTGGACTCATGGACATGCTTCGCAAAGCCTCGACCAGGAGGCCCAGCGCTCTCGAACTGATGTTCTCGACACATCCCATGAGCGGGGAGCGTTATGAGACGATGAAGGGAAATGTTGAGAGGCATTACAGGAACGATCTGGGACGACCGATTCACCGGGAGCGTTACATGGACCGGACGGCCGGGCTACGGGCCGTGCGGGGAACCATCGAGGCCCTGCAGGCCGGGGACAAGGCAATGGGCGAGAAGAAATTTGACGAGGCGGACGGCCACTACCGCAGGGCCCTCAAGGAGTCGCCCGACGACTACACGGCCCTGGTCAAATGTGCGGAGTGCAGTCTTGCGCGTAAGCGCTACCCGGAAGCCAGGCGCTTTGCAGAGACCGCTAAAGGAGTATACCCAAAGGAGGCCAGGGCCTACTACGTGAGCGGAATCTCACGGGTCCTGGAGAAGGACTGGGACGGGGCCTTCGGCGAGTTCGCGGCCTATGACGATCTCCTCCCCGGAAACCCCAACACAACCTTTCTAAAAGGGTTTTCACTCGAGGGGATGGGCAGGAAAAGGGAGGCGGCACAGGAATATTATCGCTACCTCCAGGCGGTTTCAAGCGGTGACCAGGCCAAGTATGCCTATAACCGGCTCGTGGAGTGGGGGTATGTCAAACAGTAGAAACGCAGGGGCCCCAAGTAGCACTGTCCCGTCTGTCACGGGGGTCCAGTGGCCGAGGCTGATCGAGGGGCACCTGATCCGTCGTTACAAGCGGTTTCTGGCCGACGTGAAGCTTCGAAACGGTCACGTGGTGACCGCCCACTGCCCCAACTCAGGGAGCATGCTGACATGCTCTGAACCGGGTCGTGCCGTCTACCTCTCCTCCCACGACGGCCCGCGCCGGAAACTCCGCTACACCTGGGAAATGATTCGCATGCCCTCGAGCCTGGTGGGGGTCAACACTCTTGTGCCCAACCGGCTCGTGTACGGGGGTGCAGTCAGCGGAACGATCCCGGAGCTGGCCGGCTATAACCACGCGCGCCGGGAGGTGCCTTACGGCCGCAACTCACGCATCGACCTTCTTCTTGAGCGGGGGTCCGACCGGTGCTACGTTGAGGTCAAGAACTGTACCCTGGTTGAGGAAGGGCTGGCCTGCTTTCCAGACGCGGTGACGGCCAGAGGTCTCAAGCATCTGCAAGAGCTCGGGGATCAGGTGCTGGCCGGCCACAGGGCCGTGATCTTTTTTCTTATCCAGCGCATGGACGCCGACCGCTTCGCTGCTGCCGACCGGATCGATCCGGACTACGGGGAGGAACTTCGACGCGTCAGGGCCTTAGGGGTGGAGGCACTGGCCTATGACGTGCACCTGGATCTCGAGCGGGTTCGCCTTCGAAGGGCCGTGCCGTTCGTGGAATGAACCGTTTCTGAGGCCTGCGGCGGAGAGTCTCCATGGATTCCCAGAAGAAAGCCTTCCTGTACGGCCTCTCCACCGTCCTTCTGTGGTCAACCGTGGCATCGGCGTTCAAGATCTCGCTACGTTACCTGGATCCTGCTCAGCTTTTACTCTATGCGAACCTGGCCTCCCTCCTGGCGCTCGGAGGCCTGTTAGGAGCGCAGGGCAAATGGGGACTCCTTTTCACCGGATCTTTGAGGGATTACCTGCGCTCCCTGGTTCTTGGACTCTTGAACCCGTTTTTTTACTACCTGGTCCTGTTCAAGGCCTATGACCTCCTGCCCGCCCAGGAGGCGCAGCCCCTGAACTACACCTGGGCCATAGCACTCGGGCTGCTCTCCGTTCCCCTTCTCAAACAGAGGCTCACTCCTGCTGATATCCTGGCGACCGCTGTCAGCTACACGGGGGTGGTGATCATCTCCACCCGCGGGGACATCCTCGGCCTGCGATTCTCCGACCCCCTGGGCGTGGGCCTGGCCCTGGGAAGCACGGTGATCTGGGCGCTCTACTGGATATTCAATACGCGGGACCGGCGTGATCCAGTAGTCGGGCTCTTTCTCAACTTCCTGTTCGGCCTGCCGTTCGTGCTGGCCTTCGTCTTGCTCTTCTCAGAAGCGGCAATGCCCGATCCCCGCGGGCTCCTGGGTGCCGCTTACGTCGGGGTGTTTGAAATGGGGATTACCTTCGTGCTCTGGCTCTCTGCGCTCAAACTTACCAGAAGCGCCTCGCGGATCGCCAACCTGATTTTCATCTCCCCGTTCCTCTCTCTGGTGTTCATTCATTTTGTTGTAGGAGAGGACATCAGGGGGTCGACATTCGTTGGGCTGGTGTTCATCATGAGCGGGCTTGCCGTTCAGCAGGCGGGCGCCAAAAGGACGTCACAACAGGCCTGAACACCGCGTCGTCGTCCATGGCGCGGTTTGTGAGAGGCGCGGCTTACCCCCCTGCAGAGAGAGCTCAGTGAATACTGATTTTGATAACTGACATGGAAATGGAGACAACGTGATAAACATGACCAGGACCAAGATAGTCTGCACCATCGGACCGGCCAGCGAATCCCCGGACGTGCTCCGTTCCCTGATGGAAAACGGGATGAGCGTGGCCCGCCTGAATTTTTCCCACGGCGACCGGGAAGGACATCTCATCAAGATCCGTTTGATCCGGGAAGTCTCGCAGGCCTTAGGACGGCCTGTGGCCGTGCTGGCCGACCTGGCCGGGCCGAAGATCCGCGTGGGTACGGTTCCTGAGCCCGGCATCCGGCTGGAGGCCGGTGAGCCCTTTGTGCTGACGAGTGAGCCCGTGGACGGTTCCCGGACCCGGGTATCTGTCTCCTACCCCGGGCTCCCGGATGAAGTACGGCCGGGAGACCGGATTCTCCTGGCAGACGGCTTTATGGAGCTGGTGGTACGGGAGATCGACGGCCGGGACATACGGACTGTGGTGGTGACAGGGGGCGTTCTCACCTCGCGAAAGGGAATAAACCTGCCGTCAGGCACCGTTCGTCTCCCCTCCTTCACGGAAAAGGACCGCGGCGACCTGCTTTTCGGGCTGGAGAATGATGTGGACTTTGTGGCCGTATCCTTTGTCCGGAACGCCGAAGACATCCTCAGGGTGAAGGAGATCATTCGGGATCAAGGGAAGGACACCCCGGTGATCGCAAAGATCGAGAAGCACGAGGCCCTGAACGAGCTGGATGACATCATGGAGGCCGCGGACGGGGTCATGGTGGCCCGGGGGGACTTGGGCGTGGAGATTCCTCCCGAGCAGGTCCCCGGTCTCCAGAAGACCTTGATCCGGCGAGCCAACCGGGCCGGCAAACCCGTTATCACGGCCACGCAGATGTTGCGTTCCATGGTGGACGCGCCGCGGCCCACCCGGGCCGAGGCGGCGGATGTGGCCAATGCAGTCCTGGATGGTACGGACGCGTTGATGCTCTCCGAGGAAACGGCCGTTGGAAGATATCCCGTTCAGTCAGTGCAGTTCATGAACCGCATCGCGGCCTCGGCGGAAGAGGATTTCCCCCACGACCGGCACTTGGGGCTTGTGCCGGAACCGGATGTCTACGAGTCAGTGGCCCACGCGGCCTGCGTGCTGGCCGGTCACCTGGGGGCGTATGCTGTGGTGGCCCCAACCAGTTCGGGAAAGACCGCCGCTCAGGTATCCCGGTTTCGACCGAGACAAAAAATCATCGCAGTGTCTCCAAACATCTCGTCGGTTCGAAGGGCCATGCTTTACTGGGGCTGTGAGCCGATTTACAGTGAAGCGCCGGCCGGCGATGAGGATATAGTCGATTTCGCGGTCCGCACCGCCCTGGAAAACGGCCGGGTTGCCCAGGGAGACCTGCTGGTGGTAACGGCCGGATATCCTTTCTGGGTCCCCGGTTCCACAAACATGATACGTGTTCTATCCGCCTGAGGCCCTTTATAAGGATACGGATTTCCTGTGGCGGGTAAAATCCGTTTCTGATAATTTGAAATATCCGGCGCATTGAGCCGTCAAACGTCATGTTTCACCATGAAGAAAGGAAGGAGTAACCCCCATCATGGAAGAAACCGCTAAACTTGTAATCGACGGGATTACATACGAGCTGCCGGTGGTCCGCGGCACAGAGGGTGAACGAGCTATAGATATTTCAAGCCTTCGCCAGGAAACCGGGCTCATAACTCTCGACACCGGATACCCCAACACCGGTGCCTGTAAGAGCAGCATCACATACATGGACGGGGAGAAGGGCGTTCTGCGGTATCGGGGATACCCGGTGGAACAACTGGCGGAGCGCTCGACCTTTGTAGAAACAGCGTATCTGCTCATTAATGGAGAGCTGCCGACCAGGGAGGAACTGACCAGGTTTTCTGTCCTTCTGAACGACCACAGCCTGGTTCACCGGGACATGCTCCTCTTCTTCGACAACTTTCCACGGCGCGCCCACCCCATGGGAATACTTTCCTCCATGGTGAACGCGCTTCGCGCGTTCTATCCAGAGCTTCCCGAACGTTCCGAGGAGGAGGAGATCAACGTCACATTCACCCGCCTCATCTCCAAGATCCGGACCATGGCCGCCATTTCCTACAAGCTGAGCCGGGGACACGAGGTTATTTACCCCAGGCCGGACCTCACCTATGCGGCTAACTTCCTGAACATGATGTTCGACTCCCCTGTCCGGCCCTATGTGCTGGATGAAGATCTCGCCAAGGCCCTGAATGTGTTCTGGATCCTACACGCAGACCACGAACAGAACTGCTCGACCGCGGCGGTACGGCTGGTGGGAAGTGCCCGCGTGAACCTTTACGCTGCAATATCCGCCGGTATCTGCGCGCTCTGGGGACCTCTACACGGCGGGGCCAACCAGGCGGTGGTGGAAATGCTCGAAGCCATCCAAAAGAACGGGGGGGACCCGGGGCCCTTCATTGCCCGGGCCAAGGACCGAGACGACCCTTTCCGCCTCATGGGGTTCGGGCACCGTGTCTACAAGACCTATGACCCCAGGGCGAAAATAATGAAACAGATGGCAGACCGGGTCATCAAGAAACAGAGGATCCATGACCCCTTGCTTGACATAGCTCGAAAGCTGGAAGAGGTCGCCATTAGGGATCCATACTTCATCGATCACCACTTGTATCCTAATGTGGATTTCTACAGCGGCATTGTCATGCGTGCCATAGGCATTCCAACGAACATGTTCACGGTCATGTTCGCCATAGGACGGCTTCCGGGCTGGATCAGCCAGTGGAAGGAGAGCGTGGACGACCCGGAATGGAAACTCCAGCGGCCCAGGCAGGTCTACATGGGCCCGAACGAGCGGGACTACATCCCGATAACCGAGAGGAAGTGAAACCGCCTGTACCCGATTGATGATGGGACGATTGTGTTTTCAAGATACACAAAAGAGAGGAGCCTATGAATCTAGAGACTTTTCAGTCAATGGATGCACCTGCCCTGCGTAACTACATCGAGTTTCTTCTCTGGCACTATCGGGTTATGGACTCATTCTGGTTCCTGCGGGTGGCTGAGCGCTTCGATCAGGCCACGGCTGAACGGATAAATGAGGAGGTGTGGAGCCGTATTCCGGCCATGGCCGCCAAGGACCTTCTTAAGCGTTTCGACATAAAGGAGCGGGGTCTCAAGGGGTTTGTCAAGGCCCAGAAATACTTCCCCTGGTTCCTACTGGTGGGATACGACATAGAGGAACATGGAGACGAGGTTATAATCTCCGTTCCCTCCTGTCCCACCCAGGAGGCCCGCTTGAAAAGGGGGCTCGAGGAATACGACTGCAAGGATATGCACCGCGGGGAGTTCGAAAGCTTCGCCCGGGAAGTGGACGACCGTATAAGGGTGGAGTGCCTCTTCGCCCCGCCCGACCCCCATCCCGAAAACCTGTTCTGTAAATGGCGGTTCACCCTGAAAGGGGCATAGCCTGACACAAAGCAACCCGAGCGGGTTACACAGGAGGACGTAAGGCATTGGACAAAGGGGACGAGCTTAAGAGGCTCAAGAAGGACTACCTGGACCTGGATCGGGCATCTCAGGAAGAGAAGGAGTTGCTGATCCGGGTTGTTCACGTGCTTGGGTCGGCGGTATCGGCTGACCGAGAATTATACGACGCGGTGGATTCCTTGAATGGGCTGCTCGTGCCGGGCGAGGCACTCGAGCAGGGCCGGCTTCAGGAGGCCCTCGACCGTGTCAGAGACCGGCTTATTGCCATGGAGAGGGAGCCTGGGAAGGCCTCTGACTCCTCTGAACCGCCTGAGGCCCAAATACCCCTGGAGCGCCTTTTTTCAGCATGCCGCATCATTCGCAGGATAATGATATCCCTTATGGAGGACTTCTACCCTCTTTCCCCTCGACTGAAGGCCCGGGCCGGGGAAATCAACCTGGAGTGCGCCGATGCGGCGGGGTTGGATCTGGACGGCCCGTCTGAAGAGTTCCTTTTGTTCCTTGACGATCTTAAGGCAACCATCACGGGCGACTTTCGAGAAGTAAGTGACACCCTCTTCACCCTGCTCGATCAGGTCAAGGAACTGGAGACCGCGTTCGAAGGGGAGTTCGGGGCTGAAGGGGGACGCATCAAGGAGATCGAATACTTTGAGCTCAAGGTGAAAAACGAGGTGGGATCCATTGTAGACTCGTTCGACATCCACACCACGGTAAGTGAGATCAAGCAGGCAGTCATACGTAAAATTGAAAACATAAAGGACCTTGTCAATCAGCGAAAGCAGGAGGAACTGAGCCGGACCGAGTCTTTCCAAAAAAGCGTTCAGAACCTGAAGTCCCGTATCGAGAAGGTGGAACGTGACGCCCTCGAGATGTCCAGGCGGGCGGAGGAGTTCGAGGCCGCGGCCATGAAGGACGAGCTTACCGGCCTCTACAACCGCAAGGCTTTCGACGAGCGTATCAGCAGGGCGCTCGATATTTTCTACAAGGGGGGAAGCCCGTTCGCCCTCATTTTATTCGATATAGATCGATTCAAGGAGATTAACGACACCTTCGGCCACGTGGCCGGCGACAAGGTCCTCCAGAAGGTGGGTGAGTGCCTGAAAGACACCTTTAGAAAGCACGACTTCATTGCACGCTACGGAGGTGACGAGTTCGTAGTACTCATAGAAGAACTCAGCCGGGATCTGGCAAGGGATAAGATCTTGGCCTTTATGAAGAACCTTCAGCGGCTCAGGTTCACCTCCCACGCCCGGGGGGACATCACAGTCGGCGTAAGCCCCGGAATCGCCATGGTGAGGCCGGGAGACACCTCGGAAACCCTGCTTGAACGCGCGGACAAGGCCATGTACGATGTCAAGAACAAAAGGCGATAAGAACGCCCTCGAGGATCTATATCTCCGTTTCAATCGCAGGTGCTTTGTCCGCCCGGACCCTCTCCAGTTCCTTTATGGCTACCCCGAGACCCGCGACCGCGAGCTTGTCGCTCTGGTGGCCTCGTCGCTGGCCTATGGGCGGGTGGCCCAGATTCTCAAGAGCGTGTCCTTTGTCCTGGAAATACTGGGGCCTTCACCCCATGAGTTTCTCATGAATGTCTCCCGGCAGGCCCTGACAGAGGCACTTTCGGGGTTCCGTCATAGGTTCAGCCCCGGCGAAGACGTGGTCGACCTCCTCTGGTCGGCCCGAAGTGTCATAAGGAGCTTTGGTTCCCTCGAGGCCTGTTTCTATTCAGGGCTTTCACATGGACATGACACCGTGCTGCCCGCGCTCACATCGTTTGTCCGGGTTCTTTGCGCCTCCAAAGATCGTGACGGGTTCCTCCTGGCCAGGCCCGAGAAGGGAAGTGCATGCAAGAGGTGGCACCTTTTTCTGCGATGGATGGTCCGCCGGGACCAGGTGGATCCGGGTGGATGGAAGGACGTGCCGGCCTCCAAGCTGATTGTTCCCCTGGACACTCACATGCACCGGATCGGCCTTCGCCTGGGCGGTACGCACCGGAAGCAGGCCGATGCAAAGGCGGCCATGGAAGTGACCGAGATGTTCCGCGTGATCGCTCCGGAGGATCCGGTCCGTTACGACTTCTGCCTGACCCGCCTGGGCATCAGGCCGGACGTAGACCCGGAAGAGTTTTTCACTGCATGCCTGAAACCCGAAAGGAGTCGGCCATGAAGATTTTGATGACCGGAGGGACCGGATTCGTCGGGTCAAGATTGACGCGGGCCCTCTGTGAGGCGGGCCATTCGGTCACCGTGCTCACGCGTTCCATCCGCCCCGGCCGGGAACTCCCTCCGGGCGCCGTTTTCCTGGAGGCCGATCCTGTCGTGCCGGGTCCCTGGCAGGAGAAGGTCCCCGAGCACGACGTACTGATCAATCTCGCAGGGGCCTCCATTTTCACCAGGTGGACCTCAAAGGCAAAGGAGAACATAAAAGAGAGCCGGCTGAGGACCACCCGAAACCTGGCGGAGGCCCTGGAGCGATTCGGGCCCGGCAGTCAGGTCCGGCTTCTCAGCACATCGGCCGTGGGCTATTACGGCTTTACCGGGGATGAAGTCCTTAACGAGGACAGCCCGGGGGGTGACGACTTTCTCGCGTCTATTACACAACAGTGGGAGCAGGAGGCGTATCGGGCCCGGCGGTCGGGAGCTGAAGTGGCGATTCTGAGATTCGGAGTGGTTCTTGGTGGAAATGAGGGGGCACTTGCCAAAATGATCCCCCTCTTTAAAAAGTACCTGGGAGGGCCGCTTGGCAGCGGGGATCAGTGGTTTTCCTGGATACACATTCAGGATCTGGTGGCGGTCTACCTGTTCCTGATTGATCGACCGGATATCGACGGTACCCTGAACTGCACCGCGCCCGGAGCCGTCCGAAACCGCGAACTGACCCGCGCCCTGGCCGAGGCACTGGGTAAGCCGGCCTTCATGCCGCCGGTCCCGGGCTTTTTGATACGCATGGTCCTGGGGGAGTTTGGTAATGTGTTGCTCAAAGGGCAGCGGGTCATTCCGGAGAGGTTGACGGCCGAGGGTTTCGAGTTCCGTTACCCCGCCATCGAAAAGGCCCTGTCCGACCTCGTGGCCTGATCCCATCATTGGGCTTATCACTCCCTGGTTCCGACGACCAGATGCTCGTCACCAAAGGGCCCAAGGCTAACGTATTTCTTCCCTTGTATCTCCATGCTGTATCCGGATGTGAGGGGAAAGAGGCCGTATGCGTTCCAGATGATGCTGACCCCCCTGTCCCTCTGTACGAAAGCACTGCGGCATAGCCGCGCCATGATCTCCCGGGCCTCGGACTCGGAGCGCATCACATTCGCTGTGACCGCCTTTCGGTCCTCCTCCTTCGCAGACGCGGGCTTTTCCCCTGCGGTCTCCTCCCCTGCGGCTCCGGCAAGGAGCGCGTCAACGTCTTCCTGTGACAAAATCTGATCATTTGTGACCATGGCGTTTTGTACCGCATACAAAAGGTTTTTGATTTCCTATAACCAAGGCAGGGCCTGCCGGCGCTCGTTACGCCTTAAGCCCTCCCTCACCTCTCCTATCGGCAGAGAAAGATGTTTTCTTGAGGATGTTTTTTCTGGGCTGAAACCCGGAAGCTTCGGCAAGAATATAAAGAGGAAAACACAGGGAAGCCCGCAAGCGGGCCGTTTTGGCCGG
>CAYVDE010000062.1:0-6545 GCA_964450535.1 uncultured Desulfobacterales bacterium | reverse complement strand
CAAGAATATAAAGAGGAAAACACAGGGAAGCCCGCAAGCGGGCCGTTTTGGCCGGAAAAAAACAGCCGCAAGTAACCGCAGATGCGGGCCTAGTTCAGAATAAACCCCAGGAACACATCTTCCACATGGCAGTTTTCACATTCACCGTACTCATCGGCAGGGTCCTCCAGGTAAACGATCTTTCCCGTGTACTCGTCAAGGAGCTCGAATTCACCGTCCTCCGCCATCCTCAGGAGTCGTTCCGAGCATGACGGACAGGCGGGGCCGTGTTCGGCATCCTTGTCAAAGAACCCCGAGACCCAGTTCAACCGGATCGCATGTTCTATCGATTCCACTTCAGTTCCGCAAATGGCGCATCTTACCATATCTGGGTGAACCTCCACATCATGACTGTTCGACGAATACTTAAAAAAAAGGCACAAGGCAAGAGGAATATCGGGGTCGAATGCATTCGCCTGCTATGGGGTCGCCGTGCTCCCGCCGGTCGAGGAGAGTGCCACCTGGCCTAGCCGCCTGAGGACTTCGGAGACGGCTTCGGAGACGGTCATCGGGCGGTCTTTGCCGATGTCGTGAATTTCCATGGACGGCAAGGGGATAATAATTCCCCGTCCACGGCTGGAGACCTCTGAAAGGGACACTCTTCCCCCTTCCACCAGGATGCGGTCGATCACTACATTTCTGGACTCTTCGTTTCCGGAGCGACCCAGAGAGATGCCTTCCCGCCTAAAACGTCCCTTGAGACCGTCTAAGAAGACCGAAAGGTTGCTCCGGCCGAATCCAGCGGCTTCATAGGTCAGTTCAACCCCGCTGATCTCCACGCTGCGAACGTGTACGAGTTCTTTTAAGAGCGTTGAAGGCGCCAGTGCAAGGGATATCTGCTCCAGAAAGACCATCCTTGGGGCCTTGAACCCCACCGGGTTTTTCAGTTCTATCCCATGAAGCGTGAGCGTCCCCTTTAACAGGGAGACGCGGCACTTCTCGACGCGCGCCTCCACGTTAAGGGCCCTGTGACCGAACTCGTTTATGGCCCGGGTGATAACGGTGTCGGCAAATATCACCCCTGCGGCCCCCACTGCAAGTCCGATGGCAATAACAACACAGGCCCAGAAGAGCAACCTCTTCATATCCTCTTTCCTTCCCCCTCGGCCGTTGTGCTCTTGACGGAGTAATTGTTGCGGCACGGCAGCCCGTTCAGGAGCAATGGTTGCGGAATTCTATGGATACCGCCCTGATTTGTCAACGAGAACGGCACGAGGACGGCAGGACCCGCAGAAACGACGTGAAACAGGCATGACCCAAGGGGTCCTTTGAAAACGGCGCCGGTAAGAGAGCTGCTTCAGGGTGTCTCGTCATCTTCTTTCAGGAAATAGGCGTGGTACTCCTCCTCGGACAGGTATTTCTTGAGGAGATCCGACAGAAAGATAAAAACAGCCGACAGGTCTTTATCGCTCATTCGGCCTCTCAGGATCTCCATGAGCTTGTCGTCGGAAAACATCTGGAGGTAGCAGGTCACGGTATGCTCATCGGTCTCACGGTCCAGACCGAAGCCGACAAGACCTTCGTATTCTTCAACAAAGCGGTGGGAGTATCGGGACATGCCGGCACCTCGTATGTGGCTTTCCTTGCAATTTCATAATCCTGGCTAGAGACAATTACGTCTTATTTCTTTTTCCGCCGCCTGCCCGGACCAGTATCAACTCCGCTACGATGCTGACGGCGATTTCCTCAGGCGTCTCCGCCCCGATGTCAAGGCCGATTGGGGCATGGACCCGGTCTATTTGTGTGTCTTCGAACCCCTCTTCCAGGAGTCGATCGTAAATGATGCGTATTTTTCGGCTGCTTCCTATCATTCCGATGTATTTCGCCTCGGTTCGAAGGGCCTGAGCGAGCACGGTCTTGTCATGGGTGTGTCCACGGGTGACTATTACGAGATATGAGGCCTGGTTTACAGGGAACTGCTCAATGACGTTTTCGAAAGACGCCTGTCGGACCTCCCTGGCCCCGGGGAACCGGGCCGGATCAGCGAAATCGGGCCGATCATCGACCACCACCACCCGGAATCCCACTCGGGTGCTCAGCGGGACGATCTCGCTTGCCAGGTGTCCTCCTCCGAATACGTACAGGACGGGATTTGCCGCAACAGGTTCGATGAGCACCTCCATGGGACCGTGCGGCTCCGCATGAAGAACAGCCACCTCCACATGCTTTTCCTCAAGGCGGGACCGGAAGGCGTTCACCAGCTCGGGCGGCATCTCCTCAGCTCCCAGGACGGACCCGAAGACCTCTCCGTCAGGCCCGAGAAAGGCCTTAGGCACAGCATCGCCTGACCAACGGTCCGGATCGACCGAGGTGACCACCACACCTGCACCTCCGCCCCGCATCAACTTAAGGGCCCTTTCAAAGACTTGAACATGATAGGGGTTTTGAGGAGACACCGGCTCCAGAAACACCTCTCCCTCCCCGCCGCAGAGCATGTCCGTGTCCGCAACGTCGGTGCCGGTCAGCCGGAACTCGAACCGGGCGGGCCGGCCGCTTCGCATCACCCGTAGGGCTTCCTCGATAACGCTGGCCTCGAACAGGCCTCCGCCGATGGTCCCATGAAAGGTTTTGTCATCCAGGATTACAAAACGGGTGCCGGCCTCCCTGGGGGTGGATCCGGTCCGCTTGATAAGGGTGGCAAGGACCGCGGAGCGGTTTTGGTTGATTGCTTCGATGATGATCGGGTAGAGGGTATCCATAATATCAGGACCTCGTCAGCGTATGATATCGGCCTTGCTCGAGAGAGCCCAAGACCACCTCGGAAAGGCAGGGCAATCCGCTCGTCAGGATCTCCAGGGCAAGGTCGTATGCCGGTTGAGGGTCAGCAAGAAGATCCAGCTTGTTCAAAAAGGCCGTGAGCCGCGCTCCCTTCGGGCTTCCCTTGTAGAGGCCGTCCGGCCGGGCGAAAAGCATGGATACTACCCGCACTGACAACCTTGTGCCGGGTGCGGTTCCGGTAATTTTTCTAAAGCGCTCCATTCGGAAGACCAGGTTGCTTCCCATGGGTTGACCGAGGGCCTCCAGGCCGGCCACGGCCACCACCCGGGTGGCGGACCCCGGCACTACGGGTTCGCCGGAATCGGGGGCTTTAAGAGGCCTTCCGGCGGCACCGTCTCCTTCCACGATCAGGAAATCCGTCTTACCGGAAAGAAAGAGCTCATCGGCCAGTTCCGGGTCGATGCCGTCCACCTTGCCCGTGGGCAGGAGCCTTCGGCCCAGAAATACCGCTTTACCCGAATCCAGGCCCCGGTGCAGTCGTTCCAGCCAGCCGTTCTCATCGGTCAGTATAAGCCGGCCGGCGTCAACGGCCTGGCCGTGCCCGACCTTGGTGGTAGTCGTTGCCACGACCCGAGAGCCATCCCGGTTGAGTTCGCGCGTCAGGGTCAGCAGGAGGGTGGTCTTTCCCCCCCCGCCCACAATCACCAGGTGTTCCCTGGACTCGAGGCCGAGTGCGGCCCCGGGTGTAGAGAAGGCCGGTTCCACGTTACTGTTTCCTGAGGACCCTGTTGTCCCCGACACGGACCGTGAGCTGATTCAGGTCGAAGTGCTCTATCAGGGGAATGGCGTACTTGCGCGACACCCCGGACATCTCCTTGAACTGAGGCGTGGTAATCTCCCCGTTTTCCTTCAGAAAGGCCACCAGGCGTTCCTGCAGGTCATCCACGGCCCGGCGGTGAAAGTAGAGGTCCTCTTTCACTTTCACCAGCACCCCTTCCTTGGTCATGATGTGAAGGACGTCCCGGGCGGTGCTCTCGGGAAACCGGTCCTTGATTTCCTTGAAATACGGAGGCTGAAGGCCTCCTTCCCTATAAGCTGTCTCGATTTCCTCGCGCACCTTCTCCTGGTCCTGACCCAGTGTCACCTTGTGCTCACTGAGGTGAAGGACCTCCTGGTCCCGGGCCACAAGACCTTCCTGGACCAGTTGCCCGATCATGTAGTTGAAGAGCTTGGGGTTCCGCGCCCCGGCGGTCCGTGAACGCAGCTCTTCCTTGGAGAGGCCCGCCTTGAGAGGGTTGTTTCTGTGGTAGGCCCCTAGGGTATCGAGGATTTCCCGGCGGGCCTCATCGTAGAAATCGCGGTGGATATAGACCTTGCGCTCCCGGTCGTACTGGAAAATCTTCCTGCGGCTGAGGAGTTGCTGAAGGATGTCCTTCAAGGCGGATTCGCGGGAGTTCGTGAGAAACGGCAGGTTTGCGTGTTCCACACCCTGGAACCGGCCCAGGGACACGAACTGCTCCGTAATCCCGGCGAGGTCGCCGCTGTTAAACACCTCCAACTCCTCGAGGACCTTCTTGGAATGCCGCTTTTTCTTCAGCGGGAGGGCGTTGAGGATCTTTCCTCCGCCGATTGCGCGAACCGGGGAGTAGCTTCGAAGGACGAAACGGTCCCGCATGAGGACCGCAAGGGGCCGGTCCAGCCGGATCTGGGCAAAACACGACTCGCCCGGTTTGAGCTCGTCCCGGTCGAGTAGTACAACCGTGGCGATAACCTCTGCGGTGCCCGTGTGGAAGCGGGCCTTGGACCGGTTTTTCATCTTACGGGGCGCCGCCGGGAGAAGCTCCAGGAGCACGTCGATCATGTATGTGTTTCTCAGGGCCTCTCTTGCTGCTACTACGTCGCCGCGCTGCAGCTGTGCCTTTTCCAGCCCTTGGAGGTTTACGGCGGTGCGCTGGCCGCGGCGGGCCTCTTCCACCTCCCGGTTGTGGACCTGAAGACCGCGGACCCGGGAGTGGACTTTCTGAGGGTAGACGGTCACCTCCTCGCCTATGCGCACCGACCCTGAAACGGTCGTCCCGGTGATCACGGTACCGAACCCCCTCATAACGAACACCCTGTCCACCGGAAGCCGAAAGAAGCTCCCGGGGTCATGCTCGGGAATCTCCTGCACCAGTGCGTCGAGGACCCTGATCAGTTCGTCTATACCCTGGCCCGTAACAGAGGACACGGGGACCATGGGCGCGTCCTCTAAAAATGTTCCCTCCAGAAACCCGGTCGCGTCTTCCTGGACCATGTCGAGCCACTCCTCGTCCACCATGTCGGCCTTGGTGAGGACCACCAGGCCGTGCTTTACCTCGAGGAGCTGGCAGATCTCCATGTGCTCCCGGGTTTGTGGCATTACGCCCTCGTCGGCTGCAATGATCAGGGCCACCAGATCAATTCCTGAGGCGCCGGCCACCATGTTCTTGACGAACTTTTCGTGTCCCGGGACGTCCACTATGCCTAAGACCTGACCGCTTGGCAGTTTCATGTGAGCAAAGCCCAGTTCAATGGTAATGCCCCTTTCCTTTTCCTCCTTGAGGCGATCCGTATCAATGCCTGTCATGGCTCGGATCAGGGATGTCTTCCCATGGTCGATGTGTCCTGCTGTGCCGAGAATGACTTGTTTCATGCGATTTCACCCGGTGTTCTGGATACGTCATTCATTTCATAAAGGGATTGTCGGGCCCTGTCAAGGCAAGGAGGCCCTTTGTGAACCGCGGGTTCCAAGTAGTAAGGGATCCAGCCGCGAGGCCGCGATCAGTGATAAGTAGGCCCCTCGGAATCCTCTTCGCGGTCCTTGCGGCCTTCGATTACGGTAAACCTGCTCCTTTTCTTTCGAGCACGCCGGAGCAGGTAGCGTTCGTAGAGGAGGCCAGGGCGGGGCAGGTTTCCGGGGCCTCGAAACAAGATGTATCCGAGAAGTATCCCCCCGATATGGAACGCCCCGTAAGGGTTGACCTTGGCAAGGAATGTCAGGAAGGTGACGATCATGGTTCCGTAGCTCAGGTATTTGGCCTTGATTGGAAGGACGAACATGAGCAGGATGGTGGCTTCGGGATTCATGAGGCCGAAGACCACTATCAGGGAGAGGAGGCTCGGCATCATACCCATAAAAGGTGCGCTGAACCCGGCGAGGGCGTTGACAATGAGCCCCACCACCATTGCTCCCAGGGCCGAGGCATAGAACAGGAAAAGAAACCCGCCTGACCCCAGGGTCCTTTCCACCGGGGCCGAGAAGAAATAGAATACCAGGCAGGTGATCAGGAAGCCCAAAGGCGAGCCGGGGTCGTGGAGAAAGGGGTGGGTCAGGAGTTGCCATATCCGGAATTCCGGGTGTCCCAACGGAAAGAGTACAAGAGACCTCACCAGGGGTATGTGCAACCAGTGCTCGAACAGGAGTTCAAGGACATAAATGATCCCGTACATGAGCAGCATGATCCTTGCTGTCCTCGTCAGGCCGGATCCGAACTGAAAGGATCTTTGTGTTTGCTCGGGTCGCATAGGGCTTATACAATACCTCTCATCAAAGGCGTTCCGTCTATCCTCAGCAGGTTCCCTTTCCTTTTATATAGGGTGGTTAGGACACAGAATCAAGGTTTTCATAAAAACCCGCATTTCCTCTTGACGGGATATCTCTGAATCGGTAATGATACTCTCTTCAAATATCTGTTCCCCGGTAGCTCAGTTGGTAGAGCAGGTGGCTGTTAACCACCCTGTCGGCGGTTCGAGTCCGTCCCGGGGAGCCA
>CAYVDE010000061.1:0-17972 GCA_964450535.1 uncultured Desulfobacterales bacterium | reverse complement strand
GAGCTACGGTGGCCCTACAAGGCCGTTTTATATCCGCCCGGCCGCTTTGTGTCCACACCTTTTTTCTATCTCTCGCCAAGACGCAACGTGCCAACATAACCGGATAATTCGATTAGCTTTGCGATGAACGTATCTTGTCGCCGGCAGATATTGGAAATCACAGGGCAAGGCATTCAAGTCTTGTCATATTCGCCCTATTGGCGTATTTCAGGATTTCAACCCGGATTAAGAGGGTGGACAGAAAGTCGAGGAGGGCCATGAAGAGAGGACCGGAAGATTACATAGTGTTTCCATTGGATGTCCCAAGTTCGAAGGAGGCCATGCGTTTTGTCCATCTCCTTCGTGACCGCGTGGGCCTGTTCAAAGTCGGCCTGGAGCTTTTCATCAGCGAGGGCCCCGCAATTATCCGGAATATTCATGAAACAGCCGGCCGAAAAGTCTTCCTTGACCTGAAGCTTCACGACATCCCGGCGACCATGAGACGGGCCTTGCTGGCGGCGGGGCGGCACGGCCCGCGCTTTATCACGGTGCACTGCGATCAGGGTGAAGGGCTCCTCAAAGGGGCGGTGGAAGACAGCTGTGAAGAAACCCGAATCCTGGCTGTAAGCCTCCTTACCAGCCTCGGCTCGAGGGACCTGGAACGGCTGGGTTTTCGCGAGGCCTATGTGAGCGATCCCACCGCCCTCGTCCTTGAAAAAGCGCGAATCGCCCGGGAGGCGGGATGCCACGGTCTGATCTGTTCCGGCCGGGAAGCGGCCGTGGTGAAACGGGAAATAGGGGCGGATTTCATTGTCATGACTCCCGGTATCCGTCCCGAGTGGACACTGGTGGAGGGAGACGACCAGAAGCGGGTGGTAACGCCCAGGGTCGCCGTTGCCGCCGGGGCCGACTACCTGGTGGTGGGACGGCCCATTAGAGACGCAAAGGAACCCGCACTGGCCGCCCTTCGCCTGGCGGAGGAGATCTCAAAAGCGCTTTGACCGCAGCCGGTCCCGGTGAACGGCGGCCAGTGTGATGAGGGCCTTGGCTGCAATGATATCCTTTCCCTCCCTTTGATCGAAAACTTCGGACTCCGCCACCATTATACTGGTCCCTCTCCGAATTACCCGGGAACGACAGACAAGTGCGTCCCCCCAGGCAGGTCTGAGAAAATTGATCTTGAACTCTACGGTCAGGATCTGAAATTCCTCATGCACCGTTGTGAAGGCGGCATAACCCGCTGTGTGGTCCGCCATGGTCGCCATAACCCCGGCGTGCACAAACCCGTCCTGCTGGCGGTGTTCTTCAGCGATCCTCACAACTGCCTCGAAGAACCCGTCTTTGATAACCTCCGCGCGCATACGGCAGTGGCTGATGAAACCGCGACTGTAGTCACGGGCCAGAAAATCCGCCCGTTCAGGAGGAATATCACCATGCTTCAGGTCCATTTTCAGACTCCTTAACGCCTGGTCGGCTTCTGGAAGAGATGAAGACAGACTACATGAAATCCGCGGCCGAAGGCAAGGTCGGTTTGCGCTGTTCTGTTTGACAACCAAACCAGCCGGTTGTATGAAATCCCGCATAGGCCTACTATGCGCGAGAAAGGAAAAGTATTGTTTACGGAGGACTCGTGACCAGACAGCATCAATTTCGTGTCGATAACCTGAGCAGCATTCTGGTATATGTCCTCGGACACAGGCCCGACGAATTCGGCCTGGTTCCCGATATGGACGGCTTTATAGCGATCAAACGCCTGCTTCAGGCGTTGCGTGAGGAGCCCGATTGGTCTCACGTTCGCGAGGGACTCTTGAGGGAAGTCCTTGTCAGCGAAAGGCGGGACCTCTTCGACTGCCGGGGCCCGCTGATCCGTGCCTGTGAGAGGCGTTTCACCCTGGACCTGGAAAACCCGGCGTCACCGCCTTCAGGCCTGGTGTTCTCGCCGATCAGAAAGCGTGCTCATCCTCGTGTCCTCGAACACGGGCTGGAACTCCGGCCGGACGCGCCCCACATCCTCACCGCGGATAAAGACATGGCCATGCGAATCGGCCGCCGCACCGACCCCTCCCCTGTGATCCTGGAAATACATATTCCGACCCACGGCGAGGGGGCTTCTCCCGTGTACGCCTTTGGGGATCTGTTTCTCGCCTGGCAGGTCCCCTTCGAAGATATCGTAGGACCTCCACTGGAAAAAGAACGCCGGAAAGAACTTGAGAGGGCGGAAAAGGCCTCCCCAAAGAAAGAGATGCGCCCTCCCAAGGGCCGGGACTTTGAGGCGGGGACCTTCTTCATGGACCCTGAGAGGGACCCTGATCCGGCTCGAAGGACGGCAAGAGGCCGGAAACGGCGAACATGGAAAGAAAACGCCCGCAGGCAGAGGAGAGAGAAATGAACCACGCACGTCCCTCCATAGAAATAGAGAGCTTCTTCTACCCGGAAAGCATCGTGGTGGTCGGTGTTTCCCCCGACAGGGCCAACTTGGGGAAGAACATCGTCCAAAACTGCCTGACATTCGGATTCGCCGGGGAAATCCTCTCCGTGGGCATCAAGGGAGGAATCGTCTTCGGACAGCGTATCCATCCCTCGGTGGAATCAATTGATCGACCGGTGGACCTTGCCGTCATCCTTACGCCAGCGCAGACCGTACCGGGAATTCTGGACGCCTGCGGGCGCAAGGGCATCCGCCGGGTGATTATCGAGTCAGGGGGATTCTCCGAGCTGGGAGAAGAAGGTGCCGTCATAGAACAGGCATGCATCGAGGCGGCCAAAGCCCACGAAATTCGCTTCATAGGGCCGAACGGCATCGGTTTGAGCAACCTGGAAAACGGTCTCATTCTTCCCTTCTGGCCCATGAGAGAGGACCTCAAGCCGGGTCCCGTTTCCGTGCTGGCCCAGAGCGGGGGTGTGGGCCTCAGCTATCTCGGTTTTCTGGCCGAAGAAAACATCGGCGTGAACAAGTTCGTATCCATGGGGAACAAGCTCAATGTGGATGAAAACGACCTGCTGGAATACCTGATTCAGGATGAGGGCACCCGCATTATTCTTCTCTACCTGGAAGGTTTCACAGATGGCAGACGGTTTGTGGAAATCGCTTCCCGTTCCGAAAAACCCATACTGGTGCATAAATCCAACCGCTTTGAAACAAGCTCCAGCATAGCTCATTCGCACACCACAGCCTTGTTTGCCAACGACACCCTCGTTGACGAGGCCCTCGCGCAGGCAGGATGCATCCGAGTCAACACAATGAACGAGGCCATGGATTATATCAAAGGGCTGAGCATGCCTCCTCTCCGGGGAAACCGTATCGCCGTGGTCTCCAGGTCCGGCGGGCACGCAGTCATAACAGCGGACGCCTGTGCGCACTACGGGTTCGAGCTGCCGGACTTTCCCCCTGAACTCCTGAAAAAGGTTGAAAAACGCCTGCGTGCCCACGTAATCCGCCTGCAGAACCCTCTTGATCTGGGCGATCTCTTCGATCTGGATTTCTACGAGCATATCGTAGAAGAGATGCTCAAGAGGAACGACCTGGACGGCGTTCTTCTGGGACACGGCTACAGGAGGGGTTTTGAACAGGAAGCTTCCAGGACGTTGATCGGAAGGGTCTCAGAGCTGGCCCGGCGTTACGGAAAACCCGTAGCCCTGGCGATCTTTGCCGAGGCCATGGAAATCGATCACCTGAAAAGACATTACGACATTCCCATCTTCACGGCACCTGAAAACGCCATGCGGGCCTTTGACCTCTCGAGAAAATCGTTTACACCCCGTACTAAAACTTACGTCGAAGACAGGACCCCGGAATTGCAGGGTATGGATCAAAATTCAATTCAGGCCATACTGGACCGAGGGGCCCTCCGTGGAGAGCTTCTCCTTAGCGAGGGACTCGACCTTCTCATCGAATCAGGATTCACCGTGCCGGGACACAGGCTCGTTCGCACTCCGGATGAAGCAATCCAGGCCATGAGCGGTCTCGGCACACCTGTCGTCATGAAGCTGAACCGCCCTCACATCAGCCACAAGACGGACCGCGGAGCGGTTCTTACCGGGATTCGTGATGAGAAAGACGTCCGTTCAGCCTTTCCAGCCCTTCAGAAAGCCGCGGGCCGGAAAGATGTGGAGGTGCTGGTCCAGGAAATGGGCCGAGGGGACCTGGAGGTCATCATAGGCGGTAAGCGGGACGCCGTGTTCGGACCGGTGGTCATGTTCGGCATCGGGGGCATACTGGTAGAGGTTTTGGGCGACGCGGTATGGGGTGTCGCACCCCTGGACCGAGGCCAGGCATCCCGCATGATACGACGTATCCGGGGACGAAGGCTCCTCCAGGGTATTCGTGGAAAACCTCCCCGGGATGCAGAAGCCGTGGAGGATTTGATTGTCAAGTTATCGAAACTCATGGCGGGTTTTCCCGCCATCAAGGAGATGGACGTTAACCCCGTAATGGTCGGCGAGCACGGCAAGGGTGCAACGGCCGTGGATGCGCGTGTAATCCTGGAAGGGCCTGTATCCTGATGCAATCCCGCTACGTCCCGGGGGTGTGTTATCCGCTTTGCCAAAACCTCTCGAGCCCCTAAAGGCAGGCCTCTTCGGTCATGTCACGGAAGGGGTGGCACGCCCGGGCAGTCTTACGGTTCGACCCTACCGATCACCCGATCCTTTTCCAGCCTTTCTGCGCGGACATTTACGACCCCATACCAGCCGGGTCCATTCAGAGAAAACTCCAGCGGGAGGTAATTGTCTGAAAGCCCTCGTGCCACAGGACTTCCCAGGTGAGCCGTTTCCTCGACAATCACAGGGTACACCTGTCCGAGGCATGACCTGAAAAACCCTTCCCTTTTTTTCCGCCCGAGGTCCCTCAGTACGGCCGCCCGCTCTTTTGCCCGGGAGTGTGGTACGACATCCTTAAAGCCAGCGGCCGGCGTGCCGGGCCGTGGCGAAAAGCGGAACACGTGGACGTATGTAACGGGAAGGGCCTCTACCAGGGCCCTGGTATTGTCAAACATCCTGTCTGACTCCCCCGGAAACCCTACGATCAGGTCCGCGCCTATAGCTGCCTCAGGAATGCGCTCACGAATATTTTCCAGGATTTCAATGAGCGTACCGGCCCTGTAAGGACGGTTCATCCTGTTCAAGACGACGTCGTCACCGCTCTGCACCGCAACGTGGAAGTGCCTGCAAAGGCTGGAATCGGAAGCTATCAGGTCCACGAGCTCCGGGTCGATCTCATCCGGCTCCAGGGAGCTGAGCCTGACTCTGACAGGAAGTCCTTCACGGCTTACGCGCTTAAGGAGGACCTTCAGGTCTGTGTCCTGCCCCAGGTCCAAGCCGTACTTGCCCAGGTGGACACCGGTCAGGACCACCTCGAGAAATCCCTCACGGGAAAACCCATTCAGTGCTTTTAAAACGCTTTCGACGTCCATGCTCCTTGGGCGCCCCCTTGCACGCGGGACAATACAATAAGAACAATGAGCGTTGCATCCGTCCTGGATTTTTAGAAACGCCCTGGTACGGCCGGGATGCCCGGAGACAGGCAGGATCTCGAAAGGCGTGTCTTGCGAAAGCGATTCCCTTAGGACCTCCGGACCTTCAGAAGGGCGCATTCCGCAAAGGAGCCCGGGAAGCCTGCTTTTAAGCGTATTTCCCGCAACTAGATGAAGACCGGAGATAGAGGCCAGTTCCTCTGGAAAAACCTGCGCGTAGCATCCCGTCGCCGCAATAACGGCTCCGGTGTTTTCGCGGATCTGCCTGCGAATAGCCTGACGGGACTGGTAAGACGCCCGGCCGGTAACTATACAGGTGTTGACGACAACAATATCCGCACGTTCGTCGTGCCCTGCTCTCCGCAATCCGAACCGGGCGAGGGACTCCTCCAGGTAGGCGGACTCATACTGGTTCACCTTGCAACCGAGCGTTATGACGCGAAACGTCTTCTCCGGCATGGTCTCATTCCCGTAAAACGTCTTCCCTTACTCCCGCCTCCCGGCACAACGCGCTTCCCATCACTGAATTCTTAAAGTTGCACATTCACAGACAAAACCGGATGGGCTTGGAAAAGCGTTTTGTTCCTCTCAAAGACAACAGGAGCGACAAGAGAAAAGACAAATAGGATCAGCAGGAAGTGTAATGCCTGTGAGATTTCAGTCCGGATCCATCCCGGCGGATGCAATCCAACCGCCTCCCATCACCCGATCCCCGTCATAGCAGACCAGGGCCTGGCCCGGGGTCACGGCGGGCTGCGGTTCATCGAAGACAAACCGGACACGCCCGTCGTCGATTAAATCCAGCCTTCCCGGTGAAGCTGCGTGCCGGTAACGAACCTGGGCCGCAGCTCGAAAAGACCGGCCGTCCGGACTGCCTGAGGGCCAGGTGAAGCAATCTGCTTCCACCCTGCTGCTGAAAAGATCCTCCCGCCGCCCTACCACGACCTCGCCTCTATCGGGCCTCAGTGCCACAACATAGTAAGGCCTGTTCGACGAAATCCTCAGACCTCGACGCTGGCCTATAGTGAAATGAAATATTCCCCTATGCTCCCCGAGTTTCCGTCCCGACAGATCAACGATGTCCCCGCCGGTTGGAACGGCTGCGGCCTCGAGGCTGCTGAGAAAATCCCGATAGTCCTCTCCTGCCAAGAAACAAATCTCCTGGCTCTCCGGCGCGGAAGCGGCTGGAAGTCCGAGGGTGTCGGCCATGGCCCGGGTTTCCTTCTTGCTCAACTCCCCCAACGGGAAAAGAGCCCTCTTCAGGTCCCGCTGCCCGAGGCGGTGAAGGAAATAGGACTGGTCCTTCCCGGAGTCCAACCCCCGGAACAGGGCCCACGCGCGACTCTCCAGACGACTGACCCTCACATAATGCCCGGTGGCCGTGAACCGCACTCCGTGTTGATCGGCCCAGCCGCGAAGGGATGAGAACTTGACCTCCGCGTTGCATACCACACACGGACTCGGGGTTCGACCGGCAAGGTACCCCGCCACGAAGGGCCGAATGACCCTCTCCATGAATTGTTCACGAAGATCCACAACTTCAAGTGGAATATTCAGGTGTGCTGCAATCCGCTCCACGGAACGCAGCTTTTGTTCCCGGGCATCACTGCGGGAAGGCAGGGCAAGGTGGATCCCCCGGACCTCCCAGCCTCGCTCTTTAAGGAGAGCGGCGGCCAGGGAACTGTCTACGCCGCCGCTCATGGCCACGACGACTGATGAAGGCTTGGGCTGTGTCATGAGCAAGGAAGAACGGGGATCGGTCAGTACAGAAGGGACCGGTTGAACTTGACTTCCATGGCCTTTGCCGGACAGGCCACCACGCACAGTTCACAGGCGCTGCACTTGTCCTTGTCGAAAAGCACTTCCATCTCGGGCCGCTTTATGTGAAGCGCCCCGGTGACGCAAACGGCGGTGCACGCCCCGCATTGGTAGCAACGGTCTTCGTCCCGTCGGATGTCATTGCCGATGCTCTCAACCTTGATCCCAAGGCTCTTCAGATATCGGACCCCGCGTTGGAAGTTAGTCTTGTGACCGGAAAGTTCCAGCACCATGAATCCCTCTTTCCTGGGATAGATGGTGGCCTTGAGGATGTTGAAAGAAAGATCGAACTTCTTCACAAGGTTCACGGCTATGGGTTCATTCACGATTTTTTCTGGAAACCTGAGGCTGAGCATCTTGGAATACATGGCGGTCTTCCTTCCTCCTGTCGCCGCAGCGTACCCAGGGTCGCCCGGCGGTCATTTTCCTCCACACGTAATCTTTAAGTATAGCTTCCATGCACGGTGCTGTAAAGCCATCTGATACCGCTGTTGTGTAGGTGTCGGTGGAGGTGTAGGTGGAGGTGAAAAGAAAAACGCGTGGTTGGTGGTTCGTGGTTCGCAAGAAAGAGCCATGACCTCAACACCTTGACACCTGTAGTCCTGATTGCTTTTTAGTCCGGGCAGTGATAAATATGAAGGTTGCCCGTAACAAACAATAGAATGAGGTGCCGTAATCGCCCTGAATAACACACAAAACCCCGGTGACATGCCAATGGAGCAGTTTCCAAGGAGGAAGACCAGGCAGATACGCGTCGGGACCGTAACCGTAGGGGGAGACGCCCCCATAGCGGTCCAGTCCATGACCAATACCGACACCCGGGACGTGCAGGCCACCGTAGCTCAAATCGAACGCCTTGCAGAAGCCGGATGCGAAATCGTCCGGCTCGCAGTGCCGGACTTGGATGCCGTAAGGGCATTTGAACGAATCAAGGTCTTAGCGGCACCTCCTCTCATAGCTGATATCCATTTCGACCACCGCCTTGCCCTCGAGGCTGTTCGCGTAGGCGCCGACGGGCTTCGCATAAACCCTGGAAACATAGGGGGCCCCAAGGCGGTGGAAAAGGTGGTTTCTGAAGCCGAAACCGCGGGCATTCCGATTCGTATCGGCGTGAACGCCGGGTCTCTCGAAAGGGAGATCCTGAAAAAACACGGGCACCCGACCCCTCAGGCCATGGTGGAAAGCGCCATGGGGCACGTTAACCTGCTTGAACAACTGGGGTTTTATCAGATCAAGATTTCTTTGAAGTCCTCCAGTGTCCTTAAGACAATAACCGCTTATGAACTGCTGAGCGGGCTTGTGGACTACCCTCTGCACCTCGGGGTCACCGAGGCCGGGACGCTGATATCCGGCACGGTCAAAAGCACCCTCGGGATAGGTCTTCTTCTCCACAAGGGAATCGGAGACACTTTCCGCGTTTCTCTTTCGAGAGATCCCGTGGAGGAGGTCCGGGTGGCATGGGAAATCCTTCGCTCTCTGGATTTGCGCCGTCGAGGTCCGGAGATTATCTCCTGCCCCACATGCGGTCGCTGCGAGATTGATCTCTTCTCACTGGTGGAGGCCGTGGAAGAGGCCCTCCGCGGCGTCCGGAGTTCCCCCAGGGTGGCTGTCATGGGCTGCGTGGTGAACGGGCCGGGTGAGGCCAGGGAAGCGGACGTGGGAATTGCAGGGGGACGGGGACAGGGAATTCTGTTCAGAAAAGGCCGGGTCGTCAGAAAGGTGCCGGAAGAGGAGCTTTCAGGGGTGCTCATCCGCGAAGTTCTCGAGATGGTCGGGGACGAAAGCGGACCCAGCCGCCCTGATTCACCCGGACCACAGCCAGGAAAGGAGTGACCACGGAATCATGCGGTATTCGAGGACCTTTATTCCCACCACAAAAGAGACCCCGGCGGACGCCGAAGTGATCAGCCACCGGCTCATGCTGCGTGCCGGACTGATCCGCAAGATCACCTCCGGCATCTACACCTATCTCCCCGCGGGTCTTCGTGCGATTAGAAAAGTGGAGAGTATAATTCGCGAGGAAATGGACCGCTCCGGCGCAATCGAGCTCCTCATGCCCGCTGTCCAGCCCGCGGAACTCTGGCAGGAGAGCGGGCGCTGGGAAGTGTATGGGCGGGAACTTCTCAGGTTCAAGGACCGGCACGACCGCGACGCCTGCCTTGGGCCCACGCACGAAGAGGTCATCACGGACCTCGTACGGAGGGAGATCCGTTCGTACCGTCAAATGCCGCTGAACTTCTACCAGATACAGACCAAGTTCAGGGATGAGATCCGTCCCCGCTTCGGCATCATGCGAGGGCGTGAATTCATAATGAAGGACGCGTACAGCTTTGACGCGGAAGAGGAAGGCGCCTCGAGAAGCTATGAAATCATGCACGAGACCTATAACCGTATTTTCCGCCGCTGCGGGCTGAGTTACCGTGCGGTGGAAGCGGACACAGGCTCGATAGGAGGAAGTTTTTCCCACGAATTCATGGTCCTTGCGGATTCCGGGGAGGACCAGATCGTCAGTTGCATGGATTGCGAGTACGCAGCCAACCTTGAAAAGGCGGAGATCCGTCCTGAAACACCCCCGCCCTCTGAAACCGAGCCCCCGGCTCCTGTCGAAGAGATTGACACGCCCGGGGCCCGAACCATCGAGGCGGTTACGTCCTTTCTGTCAGTTCCCGCCGACCGGCTGATCAAGACGCTTATCTTCAGGGCCGGAGACGAGGTCATTGCGGGACTGGTAAGAGGAGACCACGAGCTGAACGAGGTTAAGTTGAAGGCCCTCCTGGGCGCCGATCAGGTGGAACTCGCAGATCCGGCGCTGGTGGAGCAAGTAACCGGAGCCCCCATGGGGTTTGCAGGGCCGATCGGCATCAGTCTTCGCATCATCGCCGATCACGCCGTGGCTGGAATTCGTAACGCTGTTTCCGGCGCCAACCAATTGGACACACACCTCATCAACGTAAACCCGGGCCGCGACTTTGAACCGGACCTGTACGCCGATCTTCGAGTGGTCATGCCCGGGGATTCCTGCCCCCGGTGCGGAGGCGGCCTGAAATTCAGCCGTGGAATAGAGGTGGGACATATCTTCAAGCTCGGTACCAAGTACAGCCGGGCCATGGGGGCGACCTGCCTGGATGAAAACGGGAGGGAAATCCCCATTGTCATGGGCTGTTACGGTATCGGTGTGGGAAGGACCGTAGCCGCGGCAATCGAACAAAACCACGACGAAGACGGCATCATCTTCCCCATCCCCATCGCACCTTTCGAGGTTCTTATCCTTCCGCTCCAGATGAACGAACCTGATGTGGTGAAGGCTGCCGAGGACCTTTACCGCATCCTTCTTGACCAGGGGACCGACGTGCTTCTCGACGACCGTGACCTCCGCGCAGGAGCAAAATTCAAAGACGCCGACCTCCTGGGCATTCCCGTTCGAATAACGATCGGATCAAGGAGCCTGGAAAAGGGGCAGGTTGAGGTCAGGCTGCGGACCGATTCGGAAAAAGAGTTCATTCCCGTCGACGAAGCCCCGAAGCGGATCCGGGAGCGGATCAAGGCCCTCTATGATTCGCTTAAATGACATCACAAGCCGCCTGCTGAGCTATCACCCGAAGGCAGATTCCAGCCTGGTGGAAAAGGCCTACGTCTATTCGGCCAAGGTTCATAAGGGCCAGGTGCGCCTCTCAGGCGAGCCCTATCTCTCTCATCCTTTGGAAGTGGCTTACATCCTCACCCAGATGAAGATGGACGTGATAAGCGTTGTGTCGGGCCTCCTGCACGACACTCTGGAAGACACCCAGGCCGAACTGGCCGACATCGAACGTCTGTTCGGCCGGGAGAGCGCCAACATCGTGGACGGCGTCACCAAAATCGGCAAGGTCCACTTTACAAGCCGCGAGGAACGGCAGGCCGAAAACATGCGCAAGATGATCCTGGCCATGGCAACGGACATACGCGTCATCATGGTCAAGCTTGCCGACCGGCTCCACAACATGCGCACCCTCGGTTTCCAACCTCCTGAAAAGCAGGAGTCCATAGCCCGTGAAACCCTCGACATATACGCCCCCCTGGCCGGCCGCATGGGCATCTACTGGCTCAAGAGCAACCTGGAAGATCTCTGCCTGTTTTATCTGGAACCGGAAATCCACGAACAGATCCGAACCGGCATAGCGGAACACCGCGGCGCTCGGGAGGCGTTCATCCGCGAAGTAAAATTCCTTCTTTCCCAGAAACTGGAGGAAGCCGGCATAAAGGTCACTCTCAAAGGAAGGCACAAACACTTTTTCAGCATCTACAAAAAAATGAAGGAGCAGAACCTGAGTGTCAATCAGGTCTACGACATAGTAGCCTGCCGAGTTATCGTCAATTCCCTAAAGGAATGCTACGAGGTACTCGGGCACATCCATTCCATGTGGAAACCCGTTCCCGGCCGATTCAAGGACTATATCTCCATGCCCAAGGCCAACATGTACCAGTCCCTTCACACCACGGTTATCGGCCCCCTCGGACAGGGCCTTGAGGTCCAGATTCGAACGTGGGAAATGGACAAGGTGGCGGAGGAGGGGATCGCCTCACACTGGAAATACAAGGAAGGCCTTACAGCCAACCAGACCGATGAGCAGCAGTTCTCATGGCTCAGGCAGTTGCTCGAGTGGCAGCAGAACTTGAACGACCCTGAGGAGTTTCTCGAAAGCGTACGCATGGACCTCTTTCCCAATGAAGTCTATGTGTTCACTCCACAGGGGCACGTAAAAGAGTTCCCCAGAGGAGCCACTCCCGTAGACTTCGCCTACAGTATCCACTCCGACATCGGAGATCATTGTGTGGGGGCCCGGGTAAACGGCAGGATGGTCTCTTTTCGCCACGAACTGGAAAACGGCGACATTGTCGAGATTCTTACCTCCCCCAAGCAGCAGCCGCGAAAGGACTGGCTCGACTTTGTGAAGACCCCGCGGGCCAGAACGAAGATTCGGAACTGGATCAAACGGCAGGAGCGGGACCAGAGCATACAACTCGGAAAAGAACTCCTGGAAAGAGAATCAGAAAACGAGCGTGTTAGCCTTCCCAACATCACCAAGAACGACGATGTGGCCGCAGTATCCGAGGAGCTTTCCTTTCACAGCGTTGACGACCTCCTTGCGAACATCGGTTATGGCAAAGTTTCCGTCAAGCAGGTGATCGGGCGAATCAAATCGCGCCGCGGCATCGACGATGCCCACCCGGGCCTGATGCACAAGGTCGTATCGAGAATCAAACGGAAGAAAAGCACCCACGGCATCAAGGTCAAAGGCCTGGAGAACATGCTCGTTCGGTTTGCCAACTGTTGCAGTCCACTACCGGGTGAGAGCGTTAAGGGCTATATTACCAGGGGGCGTGGAGTTACGGTCCACAAGCGGGACTGCCGACACGTGCTGAACGCCGATCAGGAGCGGGTGGTGGACGTGGAATGGGAGCCCACTGAGAAAGAAGCCCACCTGGCCCGGCTCCGGATCACTTCAATGGACAAGAAGGGGATACTTGCGCAGGTGAGCGCCATTATGGCGGCCAAGGACGCAAACATCATTCATGCCGAGGTGCACACTACGGAAGACAAGAAAGGCGAGTCCTACTTCACCATCGAGGTGGAAGGCTACAAGCAGCTTCAGGATATCATCAGCGCGGTGAAAAAGGTGAAAAACGTCCTGGTTGTGGAGCGTGTCCAGGCTATCGATGATCTGGAAACCCACTGAAGGTTGTCGATCAAGGAGGCTTATTTCCAGGCACCCATCTGTCAACGGTCCCGGGCGACCTGAACGGCGACGCGATGCCCAAACCCTGAAAAAACCAGAGCGCCGGTTTAAGGCTTCGTGATGACGCCCGAGCGTATGCAGGACGTGCACACGGTCATCCGCATGGGCCGACCGTTTTGGATGGTTCGGACACGCTGAAGGTTAGGATACCATCGCTTTTTACTTTTGTTGTTGGCATGGCTCACTTTGAAGCCGACCAGGGGTCTTTTTCCACAGACTTCACACAGCTTGGACATGTCGATCTCCTTAACGTTCGGAACAGAATTTTATAATATACCCGGATTCGAACTGAATGACAATCTTTTTTTGAAAAGCCCTGTCTCCCGCCGGCTCAACAGGAAAGAGCTATTTGCTATAGAGTTAGATTATATTGCTTGAATAAAACTATAAACAGGCAACTAATTGCATGGAAAAACTAGATTTAATTTCTAATATTGATCACATCCTTCGTCCTGAACTGAACCACGTCCCTGATAACATTCGCCATGTTCATCTGATGGGCATATGCGGAACCGGAATGGCCTCCCTGGCAGGTCTCCTCAAGGAACGGGGCCACCGCATCACGGGATCCGATCAAAACGTCTACCCGCCCATGAGCGACTTTCTAAAGGCCCTTTCAATTCCAGTATTTGATGAGTATCGCCCCGAAAACCTTGCTGACCGCCCGGATCTGGTCATCGTGGGGAACGTGATCACCCGCGAAAACCCTGAGGTCTTGGAGCTGGCCCGAATGGGCCGTCCTTATCTGAGCCTGCCTCAGGCCCTGCGAATCTACGCAATAGAGGAAAAGCGCAGCATTGTCGTGGCCGGAACCCACGGAAAGACCACCACCTCGGCCCTTGCCTCCTGGGTCCTCGAGACGGCCGGGCTGGATCCGGGTTTCATGATCGGCGGAATCCCGGGCAACTTCAAGGCCAATTTCAAGCGAGGGACCGGTTCCTGCTTTGTAATCGAAGGAGACGAGTACGACTCAGCGTTTTTTGACAAGGGGCCCAAATTCCTGCACTACGCCCCGTGGACAGCCATACTCACGGGCATCGAATTCGATCACGCCGACATTTATCGAGACCTGGAGCACCTCCTGTCCAGCTTTCGCGCCTTCCTCTCGCTCCTGCCGCG
The DNA here is from genome assembly GCA_964450535.1 of uncultured Desulfobacterales bacterium. Taxonomy (GTDB): domain Bacteria; phylum Desulfobacterota; class DSM-4660; order Desulfatiglandales; family HGW-15; genus JAIPEI01. The sequence goes on along the minus strand of CAYVDE010000061.1, from coordinate 3,808 downwards.
GGACGGGCTTCTCATAGTCAACGCAGACGACCCGCTGGCGGCAGCGGAGTCCCGACACGCACCCTGCCGCGTTGCCACCTATGGTCTGAAATCCGAGGCCCAGTGGTCGGTAAGCGACCTCTCGTTTTCCACCTCCAAGACCACATTGAATATCCAACGGCCTTCAGGGCCCCCGGTTTCAATTGAGACCCCGCTCTACGGTCGGCACAATATAAGCAATTTTCTCGCGGTGACCGTGCTCGCGGACCACCTGGACATCGAACCTGATGCGCTTAAAAAAGCGGCCCTAGGTTTCAAAGGTGTTCGCAGGAGACAGGAGTTACGGGGCGAGCGGCGGGGGATCACAATCATCGACGACTTTGCACACCACCCCACTGCGGTCAGGGAGACTTTGGGTGCGGTCCGGGAAAAGTATGCAAAAAGGCGTATATTGGCGGTATTCGAGCCACGGTCCAACTCGAGCCGCCGAAACATCTTTCAAAAAAAGTACTCGGAATCATTCGACCACGCTGACTTGGTCTTCATAGCCGAGCCCCCACTCATGGAAAAGATACCCTCTAAAGAGCGCTTTTCCTCCAGATCCCTCGTGAAAGACCTCAATCAAAGAGGCATTGAAGCCCAGTACGGCGCGACCACCGAGACCCTTCTGGAAAGCCTGCTCGGGCGCCTGTGCCGTGGAGATGTAGTCCTTGTAATGTCAAACGGCGCTTTTGACGGCCTAGTTGCAAAACTCTTGAGTCTCTTGGAGAACAGCTGATGCTGCCTTTTCGGTGCGAGCGGGATGAAAGTGAAATGATAATGGGGTTAAGCCTTGAGTCGGGCAGTTGTTGAGTATTCGGTTGGTGGTACTGACTTAAATGGTCTGGTAAGACACAGGTGGTGATCATGACTGATAAACCTACCTACGAGGAATTGGAACAGCGTGTTCAGGAACTGGATACAGCTGAATCAAAATGTAAGCAGGCCCTGGAAGCATCGCTGGAGCAAGAAAGACGTACTCGATCTTTATTCGATGGGATACCCGTCGGGCTTTATCGAACTGCCGAGGATGGCCGTATCCTCGATGCCAATTCGGCCTTGGCCGATATGCTAGGGTTTCCCGATCCGCAGTCCTTGCTTTTTCAGGATTCGGCTCAGTTTCTTGTGCAACCTGAGGAACAAATCAAACAGCGGAATATCCTGAAGCAAGAAGGTGTGCTTCACGGGTATGAAGTCGAATTTCGCCGTCAAGATGGTTCCATCTTCTGGGCTCGAGACTCTGCGCGGGTTTTTCAGGGACCCGATGGCAAAACTTTTTATGAAGGCAGCCTCGAGGACATCACCGAACGCAAGCGGGCCGAGAACGCGCTGAGGGAAAGTGAGGAGAGGTTTCGAAGCATCTTTCAGCATCACTCGGCCGTCAAGCTGCTCATTGACCCGGATACCGGAAACATAATCGAGGCTAATGAAGCAGCAGCACGGTTCTACGGCTGGTCGGTGGAAAAACTCAAGACGATGCATCTCCAGGAAATCAACGTGTTTTCGGAGGACGAGGTCAAGGGGGAAATGGCGGCGGCCAAGTCCCGGGAACGCACCTACTTCGAGTTTCAACATCGGTTGGCGGATGGATCCTTAAGGGATGTCGAGGTCTACAGCAGCAGGATCGATATGAACGGAAAAGTGCTCCTCCATTCCATTGTTCACGACGTTACAGAGCGCAAAGAGGCAGAACAGAACATACGTGAACAACATTATCTGCTCGACATGATCACAACCACCAGTCCGGTCGCGATCACCGTGGTGGATGCCCAGGGGAGAATAACCTTTGCCAACCCAGCAGCTGAAGCCACGCTTGACTTGACGAAGGATGACATCACGGCGCGGACCTACAATGATCTCGAATGGAGGATCTGCGGTCATCACGGTGAGCCTTTTCCTGAGGAAGAACTCCCTTTCAGCATTGTTCGAAGGACCGGCAGGCCCATCTATGATGTGGAGCACGCAATTGAACACCCGGATGGACGACGCATCCTGCTCTCCATCAACGCTGCGCCGCTGAAAGACGCATCGGGCGAATTCGTCGGCATGGTCTCCGCATTGACGGACATCACGGAGCGAAAGCAAGCGGAGGCCGCCCTGCGGGAGCGGAACAAGGAACTCCACTGCCTGCAGCGCATACGGAACTTAGTGGACGAAGGCTTGTCCGAGGAGGCGCTTTTCCAAGGCGTGCTTGAGGCCATGAAGGAAGGCATGCACTATCCGAATGAAGCCGTCCCGATCATTACCCTGGGCGACAAGCGATACAGCTTGGAGGCGCAGACGGACAATTTGAAAACCGGGCTTCATTCTGACATACCGGTAGAGGGTGAGCCGGCAGGGCGCTTGTCTGTGCATTACAAGAGCGATGAAAAATTTCTGCTGCCTGAGGAGCAGGGCTTGGTGGATGCCGTTTCCAAGATATTGACGCATCATCTGGAACGCACTCATGCCCAGGAAGAATTGCGGGATCGGGAGGAACGCCTTAAGCTGGCCCTGCATGGTGCGGATCTGGGAATCTGGGACTGGAACGTTCAAACCGGCCAAGTGACCTTCAACGAGCGATGGGCTGAAATGCTCGGATACGCTTCAGGTGAAGTCGAGCCTTTCATAAGCAGCTGGGAGAATCTGGTCCATCCCGACGACAAGCCCGATGTGATGAGAGAGCTCAACGATCACCTGGAGGGCAAAACGGAGACCTATGAGACCGAACACCGCATAAGGCACCGTTCCGGTGAGTGGATATGGATCCTCGACAAAGGCCAGGTCATTGAGAGAGATACCCAGGGAGCTCCAGTGCGGGTCTGTGGCACACATTTGGACATCACCGAGCGGAAACGCGCTGAGCGGGAAGAAAGGCTGAACAAAGCCCGGCTGGAGATCATCCACAAAATCGCCACCATGCCGGAGGCGAGCGAGAAGGACATCAGTGATTTCCTGCTCGAGAGCATGCTGGAGCTTTTGGGTAGCGCCATCGGGTTTCTGGGATTCCTGACCGACGACGAGCAGGCCATGCAAATCCATGCGTGGTCCTCCTCCGCCATGACGGAGTGCGCCATCCACGACAGGCCCATCGAGTTTCCCGTTGCGAGTGCCGGCTTGTGGGGGGAACCGATCCGAAACCGTGAGCCCCTCATTGTCAACGACTACGGACGACCGCATCCCGCCAAGAAGGGGCGCCCCGAGGGGCATGTGGAGATTTCCCGCTTCATGGCGGTCCCGGTGTTCGAAGGAAACCGCGTTGCCGCCATCAGTGCCGTGGGGAACCGAGAGATGCCCTATGAAGAGGCTGATGCGCGGCAGCTCATGCTGTTGATGGACAGCTGGTGGGAGCAGGTTCGGCGCAAGCGTGAGATCAGGGAGAAGGAGGCACTTCAGGCCCGTCTTCAGCAATCCCAAAAGATGGAGTCCATCGGGACCTTGGCAGGGGGCATTGCGCACGACTTCAACAACATCCTCAGCATCATTATTGGAAACACCGAACTGGCCATGCTGGATCTCCCCGATTGGAGTCCTGCCCATGACAATCTACAGGAGGTTCGAGAGGCGACGCTCAGAGCGCGGGAACTGGTCAAGCAGATCTTGATTTTCGCTCGGCAGAAGGAGCACACCGTCTCCAATATTCGTCTGGGGCCGATTGCAAAGGAATCCCTCAAGATGCTCCGGGCCTCTATACCCGCCACTGTGGAGATTCAGGATAAAATCCAGGAGGCCCTTACCCCCGTTCTTGCCGATCCATCCCAGATCCAGCAGATCATCATGAATCTTTGCACCAACGCCGGACAGGTGATGG
>CAYVDE010000060.1:9219-18182 GCA_964450535.1 uncultured Desulfobacterales bacterium | reverse complement strand
CGTAGCTGACGGTCATGACCGCCGGCTGAGTGTATATGGTCTTGTTCAGGTCGGCTGCGAACTGCATGAAACGGCCGAAGCTGTGCTTCTTGAAGCAGAGGTCCGAGAGATCATACCCGAGGACATTGCCCGCCTCGTCGAATATGTCCCTCACCTCCTGAAACTCGTCGTAGAACTCTTTCCCCATACCCACGTACTGGGAGCCCTGCCCGGGTAAGATGAACATGATGTTTCTGTAAGCCATAAATTCTCCTAATTGTCGCCCTGCATCAAACGTGAGTCCGTCCATGAGCCCAAAGGCGGCGCCCAGTATGCTACTCTATGGGCTTGGCCTCGTCGATGAGCATGATCGGAATGTCATCCCGAATCTCATAGAGCAGCTTACAGCCGTCGCAGATGAGTCCGGAACCGTCCTCATTCAAACGGATATCGCCCTTGCACTTAGGGCATGCCAGTATCTCAAGCAACTCTTTGCTGATTCCCATACGAACCTCCTTTAATCCGTCCATTCAGGACTGCCTTAATACCCGAACGGTGTGGGGGTCATACTTAATTGTACACGTAACAAACATGCTTTTAAAGGGAAAGACTTTGTCTCTCGCTATGACGCCAAGACGAAAAAGCCGCCTTCTTTTCCCGGCGCCTCGGCGCTTGGCGAAAGCCTGATGCTTCTTTAACGCGCCCTTTCCCTGTCCAGAATCCATTGGGCAGCGGCCTCGAGGTCACGCGCTACATGGTCGGGCTGGATTTCTTTTTCGGGCAGCACATACAGCCGTTCCCCCAAGCCGTATCCCGTTTCCACCAGCACTCCTTTAAGCCCTTTCGAGGCTGCGAGTTCCAAGTCCGAGAAGCGGTCACCTACCACGTAAGAGCGGGACATGTCAATATGGAACCGGGATTCAGCTTCTGTAATCATGCCGGGCTTGGGCTTCCTGCACCTGCACTCCACCGCATACTCCGCCACCTCTCCGCCGGGATAATGGGGACAAAAGAGGACTTCGTCCAGAAACGCGCCCCCGGCTGCAAGCTCCTTTTGCATCAAGTCGTGCACCTCATTTACCAGGTCTATGGGAAAATAACCTCGTGCCACGCCCGACTGGTTGGACACAACGATCACCAGGAACCCGCCCTTATTGAGCCTGCGGATTCCCGGAACGGCCCCCGGAAGGAGGACAAAACGGTCCGGGTGGTTGACATAGCCCATCTGCTCGTTGATGGTCCCGTCCCGGTCGAGAAACACGGCGGGCTGGCTCATGACTCCTCCGCAAACGGCGATGAATGACAAATGAAAGCACTTCGGGCGGGGCACACCGCCCCGCTCCCCGGGTACATGCGTGCATGAAAGCGATGCAGCTGAATTCAGGAACGCATCAAGGCGTCCGCGGCTTCCCAAACCTGGTCCGGCGAGATTCCCAGCATGCAGCGATAGTCCTCGGGGCACACGGGACGCAAGCAGGGAGCGCACTCAACCGGGTTTTGGACCACTCGGGTAAGCGGGCCTCTAGGCCCTGTGGCCACAGGATCTGTGGACCCGAACACGGCCACCGTAGGCACGCCCAGGGCTGCAGAGACGTGCATCAGGCCCGAATCGTTCGTCACGAAGAGATCGCAGGCGTCAATAAACGCGACTGCTTCGGCCAGGCTCGTGCGGCCGCATAAGTCCACGGGGGTGCTTTCCATGGCGGAAGCAACCGCTTGACAGCTCTCGCTGTCATCGGCGCTTCCCAGTATCAGGATACCTGCGCCCCACTCGGCTGCAGCACGGTCCGCGATCTCGGCGAATCTTTCCGAGGGCCATCGCTTGGCCGGGCCGAAGGCCGCGCCCGGGGCCATCCCCACGACCCGCCGGTCAGGGGCAACGCCCTCGACTTCCAACTGCCGCCTTGCCTGTAACCGGTTCCCTTCGGTCACTCTAAGAAACGGATCCCTTTCTTCGCCATTCCATCCCAGGGCCCGGATGATGTTCAGATAATATGCCACCTGATGGGCGCCTTTGGGGGCGGTCTTCCTGGAGACGGGGTGGGAAAGCAGGAGCCTTCTGCCGTCAGTGTCGTACCCCACACTAACCGGGACACTCCCGATCCGGGAAATAAGACCGGCTTCAAAGGCGTTCTGAAAAAGCACGGCCATGGCGAAATCGCCTTCCCTGACACGTTTGGCCGCGCGCCACACGGCCTTCAGGTCCCTGATGTGTCCTCCGCCCTTTGCAAATTCCCAAACATCGTCCACGGCGGGATGGGAGGACAGGAGTTCCTTCACCCATGGCCTGGCCAGGACCGTAATACGGCTCTCAGGGTAAATCTCCCTCAAGGCCTCCAGTGCCGGCAGGCTCATAACAACGTCCCCGACCCAGTTCGTCGCCCGCACCAGGATGCTTTCAGGCTTCACAGGGATACCTTGCAAGAGGGTGGCACCGGCCGGGGTCATCAGGGTCTGCCGCTGGTTCATGGACGCTCATCCTTTCCGGCCCCGGGGAGCAAGCAGTAGTTACGGGTCTTCCAGCGTCGATGAAACCAGAACCAGTGATCAGGAAACGCCCGGATATAACGCGATATGACATCAGAAAATCTGGCCGTATTGTCATCCACGTCACGCAGTTTGTCCCCGGTCTCTTGAAGCTCCATGGCGGGCTCAAAAACCACCCGGTAGCCCCCTTCCGGCCGCCGGACGGCGAAAGTGGGTACCACCGGGGCTCCGGTCTTCATGGCCAGCAGGGCAAGGCCCTTATTTGTGCAGGCAATTTTCCCGAGAAAGGGTACAAACGCGCCGTCATACCAGTCCACGTTCTGGTCCAGCAGAATCCCGACGAGCTTTCCTTCACGAACCGCACCCAGAATTCTACGCATGCCTCTTTGCTTGGGAATGATCTCTCCTCCGTACCGTGTTCGCAAATCGTTCAAGAGCCTTTCCAGCGGGTTGAAATCAGCGGGCCTCACCACGATCGCGGCCCCGTCCATCCACAAGGTGACGGCCGCTGACATGAGTTCCCAGTTACCGAAATGGGCCGTCAGAGCGAATGCGCCCCTGCCTTGCTCCAATGCCTCGACAAGGTTTTGCTCGTTTTCAAACTCGACATAACGCGACTGGTCGGTGCTGCCCAGTCTCAGGATGTGCGGCACCTCAAAAAGCATCCGGCCGAAGTGGCGGAACATTCGCCGATAAAGGTGTCTGAGCTCAGCTTCGTCCAGCTCGTCACCCAGGCAGAAGCGCATGTTGTCAAGGGCGACCCTGAGGCGTGGTATCGGCAGGAAGGCCACACACGTCCCCAGCATGCCCCCTAGAAACCACCCGACCTTAGGGGGAATTAGTGACATCACGCCTACGACAAGACAAAAAATTTTGTAGATACGTTCTTCCGCAGTGATCATGCTCTAATCAAGTCCAAAGATTTATCTCCGGTCAGTGTCTTTTCGGATTTGCGGGAGGCAAAAGGTCATTCGATCACACCATCATACCGAACAACACATCAGCCCCCGAATAGAATTCCATGGTAATGCGCAGGAAACCCGCATCCTGCTCGTCTGCCAGAAAAGCACCGGCACGCATCCAGTCCTTTTCCGTGGTAATGAGAACGTCCGCTCCTGTCTTTCGGAAGAGGTCGACAACCACTTTTATGTCGGCCCGTTTAAATGGGTGGTGGTCTCGAAAAGGCCGAAACGCCGCTACTTCGGCTCCGAGACTCACAAGGGTCTCCCGGAAGACGTCCGGCCTTGCAATACCGCAGAAGGCAGCCACGCGAAGGCCCTTAAGGGCCGCTGCGGGCTGTTCCAGGCCACGGCACGGAAACGCCACAGCAGAGGGGACGTGCATGCTGCGGACACATGGGAGGCGCGGAAACCTTGCAAGCAAGGCGTCCGCAGGTTCCCGGCCCTGCCTATCCGGATCCGAACGGGTCAGCACAACAAGATCGGCCCGCTCAAGGGCACTTACCGGCTCCCGCAGAGGTCCCCACGGAAGGAGGCATCCATTGCCCACCGGATTCACTGCATCCAGGAGCACCACGTCCAGGTCTCTCTCCAGGGCCCAGTGCTGAAATCCATCGTCCAGGATAAAGAAATCCGAACCCCACTCCTGCCAAGCCAGCCGCCCGGCAAGGGATCGTTTCCGGGACACAACCACCGGGACGCCCGGCAGCGTCCGGGCGAGCATCACCGGCTCGTCGCCTGCTTCGGCCACGGTTGACGCTATGCGGCTCCCGTCGGACACCACCACGGGATCACGACTTTTTCCGCCATACCCCCGCGTTAGAACCGCCGCGCGACGGCCCCGGTCAAGCGCCCATCGAGCCAGGGCAGCCACGGCCGGAGTCTTTCCCGCCCCGCCGGCGGTCAGACCGCCGATGCTCACAACAAAGCCGGGCAACCGGTCGGCACCCAGCCTTTGGTGTCGAATACGATCGAGCCGGACCCCCAGCCCGTAGATGAAAGAGCAAACGGCCAGCGGCAGGGTAGAGGCGGAAAACGAACGGCTTGCATGAATTCGGGCCCAGTCAACCGCCATACACCACCTTTTCCTCTATCCTGTCAAGAATGCATCATGACGACATAAATCAATCTCTGAGAACCGGTTGGTTTTAAACCGGAAATTTGATATTTTTCATACTGCAACGGGCAGCTCTATTATGAAACGGCTGCCTTTGGGCACGTTGTCCTCCACGCGGATGCTTCCCTGGTGGTCGCTGACAATGGTATTTACAATGGCAAGCCCAAGTCCGGTCCCGTGCTTTTTGGTTGAAAAGTACGGTTCGAAGATGTGTGTCTTCAGGTCCGGAGGAATCCCATTACCGTCGTCCTCCACGCTGATACGCAATATTCCGAGCCTCGAGTCGTGTTCGAGTTCGATTCTGATCTCACCGCTTCCCTTCAAGGCGGCCATTGCGTTATCCAGGAGATTGATCATCACGCGCTTCATCTGTTCTCGATCAACCTTGACCTCGGGCAACTCTCCTTCTCCGTCCAGAATGATCCTGACGCCGGTCTCAGCCTCCTTGTACAGGCTCATCGCTTCACGGATGATCCCGGATAATTCCTCGGGCCTAGGATCCAGGGCAGGCATTCGAGCGAAGCTGGAAAACTCGTTCACAAGCCCTTTGAGAGCTTCCACCTGAGTGATAATCATGTTCGTGCACTCTTCGAACACATTCCCGTCCTCTCTATCCAGTTTCCCTCCATACTTTTTCCTCAACCTCTGGGCGGAGAGCTGAATCGGGGTGAGCGGGTTTTTGACCTCATGGGCGATTCTTCGGGCAACATCCCTCCAGGCCGCCATTCTCTGGGCCTTTTCAATTTCGGTCAGGTCCTCGAACACCCCCACCAGACCCAAATAGCCCCCCTTGTCGTCCAGGAGGACGTTCAGGTGAACGAGCAAGGTCAAAATCTTGCTCCCAACGGGAAGGCGGATCTGCCTTTCGACAAATCCCTTGCGAAACAAAGTTCCGTCCTGAAAAAAGCCGTTGATCAGTTTGACATATTCCTCACCGATAAACTCACTGTAGTGCCGCCCGATAACGTCTTTCCTGTCCAATTTCAGCATCCGCTCGGCAGACTTGTTGATGGTTTGAATTTTTCCATCGGCACTGGCGGAAACCACGCCTGCGGCGACGTTGGCAAGCACGATTTCCATGTAGAGACGCCTTTGCTCAATCTCTATGTTGCTTCGAACCAGTTCCTCGTTCGCTTTTTCCAACTGGACCTTTCCATTCTTAAGGTCCATGGCCATAAGGTTGAAGGAATGGACCAGGTCACCGATCTCATCCCCGGACTCCAGGTCGATAAAGACGTCATAGTCTCCTGCGGCGATACGCTTGGTCCCCTCGGCCAGCTCCTGGATCGGGATGGTGATACCTTTGGACAGGTAGAACCCGAACCAGATGGAAGAAAAAATTATAAGAAGTGTTACTATGGAAAGTGTGATCAGGTGGCTGATCTTGACGGGTCTCTTCAAGACCTTGAACTGTTTGTATTCCTCCAGCCCCCGGCTGATGGCCTCCAGCCGGTTTACGAAACTCCCCGGAATGAACTCGGAAAGGGTCACCAGGCCCACCACGGCCTTGGACTCGGTACGCGAGAACACCGGGACAATGCAGGTCACCAGGTGTCCGTGGGCCGAGAACTGACGATCCTGAAATTCCGCACCCTCTTCCAGGGCCCTTGCCAGCAGTTCCTCTTTCGGTTGCTTGAAGGGACTGAGGTCGATCCCCTTGTCGCTTGCCAGAGCCCTGTCATCCAGCTCCCGGCTGAACACCTGGATTGAAGCCACGTTGTATTCGCGTCGCTTATCCGCAATGAACTTTTCCAGCGATTCCTGCCTCGAGATAAGCATGTACCCGTGGTAGGTCATAAGGCGGCTGAGGTTGTTGCCGTGGGCGAAAAGCTCCTCCGCCTTGCCGTCATAGTAGCTCTGCCCAACCTCCAGAGAAGTCCTCAAGGACCGCTCGATCGGTATCTTGGTCCAGTACTCGATTGAAATGGAAATGAACTGGACCGAGACAAAGAAGAGCAGGATGGTCGGCAGCAGGGAAAGAAGAATAAAGGCCAGCACAAGCTTCACCCGGAGCTTGGCACCCATGATGCGTTTCCTGCGCTCGAACAGCAACTTTACCAGGTTTCGCACGATGAGGAAAAGGAGCAGGAGAAGGAGAATGACGTTCAGGTTTATGAGGCTGAAGACCAGGATGCTGTGAGAAAACGGCAGGTCAATGCCGATGTCCAGGATACGAATTCCGACGGTGGTAAGGATAGCGACCACCACCAGGAGAAAGGCGATGATATATCTCTCGCGCTTTCGCCTGCGAAGGTCATGCCATTCAGCTTCCAGATAAGATGCCATTTAAAAGAAACCAGTCGAATCAGTACACAACATCCACGGCATACCAATCCGTTTCAAAGTTCCACAGAGAAAGGAAGAAAAAGACATAGTGAAGGTTCAGCGGGAGCCGAATTTTTTCAAGTTCAGCCATCATTCTGAGACGATAGCGTGTCCCCTTGTTCAAGCGGGCCAGTGGAATCACCTCAAGTGCGACCACCTCTGACATGAGTCGCCTGGCTTCCTCGAAGTCCGCTACCGTTATGACTTCATCTTCGTCATCAGAGAGGCGAAGCTCGTAGAGGTCCTTGAGCTGATCGTATCTAATGGTGTGCCGGACCTTGATTTCATCGATGGTGCGGTCCGGCCAGAACTGCCGTCTTTCATTCAGCTGTACGTAAAATGTAAACGTCGTCGGAATACCGCTCTCTATGGCGCGTATCATATCGGCCGTAAAGCAGTCCTCCACGGTGAAGTAGACAAGCAGATGCTCCTCCGTGTTTGTCACCACAATGTCCGACAGGCGGGCCGGCTGGGCATGAACCGACGTGCCCGGGACAACAAACAGAAATATAATCAGGAGCCAAAAGGCCTTTGCCCGTTGTTTCATATCTTTCGAATTATAAGAATCCAGGGTGGAAATGAGGAAATTTATTTTCGGAAACGAGACAGTTAGGTCGGATATGTTAACGAAGGGTCATAAGAAAAGCAACACATATAAGAAAAACCTTAAGAGGTGTTAAGCGAAAACCGGCGCCCCGCGAAACCGTTCCGGCACCAGCCCCGAAAGACTTTTCGAGGCCGAACCGGGCCAGGACGAAAACGGGGAGACCGCTGATTTTTCGGTTCCCCCGTTATAAAAATTTTAGTTCATACGGTTTTTGCGTACTTATGGGTTTGAAACGTTGGAAAGGAGGAAAATGAACCAGAATTTTAAGTGCGCCTTCAACGGCCCGACAGGGCAAGGTCGATTAGGCCGGAGCGCCCTCGAGTGCGCCAAAGACTGGGATGCGAAGCCGGTTTTGAGCCGCTTCCTCAGGATCTTTGAAGGAACACAGCCGCCAGTATTTTTCACTATGCACCAGTTCTCGAAGCATCACCTGGTTTAGAAAATGACCGGATTTCTCGACAACGAAATGCCCTATCACAGGCTTGCCGAGAAGCGCCAGATCCCCCAGGAAATCAAGAATCTTATGCCTGACGAACTCGTCCGGATACCGGAGCCCGTCCTCATTCAGGACACGGAAATCGTCAATCACAATGGCATTGTTAAGAGAACCGCCCATGGCCAGGCCGTTCTCACGGAGGAGATGGATATCCTTTAGAAAACCGAAAGTACGGGCCCGGCTGATCTCCCGAATGAAATCACCTCCCGAAAACCTGAGGAAATACCGCTGGTTCTTGATCAGGGGGTGGTTGAAGTCAATTGTGTAAGTGATCTTGAGTTCCCGTGATGGATGGATGGTTATGGAGCGGTGCCCGTCCTCCACCCGAAACCGCTTTCTTACGACTAGGAACTGCTTGGGCGATTTCTGGGTGCGGATACCAGCGCTCTTGATAAGGAAAACGAATGGGGCCGCGCTCCCGTCCATGATGGGGACTTCGGGCCCGTCCAGCTCCACGCGCACGTTGTCGATTCCCAGTCCGAAAAAAGAAGCCGTGAGGTGCTCCACCGTGGACACACCCGTACCGTTGCGGCCTACGGACGTGGACATGTTTGTGTCCGTAACATTACCGTTGACAGCATGGATCTCCGGCTGCTCAGGGAGGTCCCTTCGAACAAAACGAATGCCCGTGTCAGGAGGGGCGGGCTTCAAGGTCATTTCGGCCTTGTTTCCGGAGTGCAGACCTATTCCCGTACAACTCACCTCGGATCTCAACGTCCGCTGTCTGTAATCCAATATTTTCTCCTTGCTACGTGAAGAGCAACTTTTCTATTTCTTAGACGCCTAGGGCAGGGTTTTTACCAGTTTGTGAATCCCTTAGCAAGCTGCATACCAAAAAGCAACAATTTTCATTGAAAAAGCGGACCAGAGTTAACAGCTTGTTTTATATGCCTTTTTTCAAGAAGCCCAAAGGCCTTTGACAACCCTCCGGAGAGAGGAGGCCGCCAGGCTGTTGCAAAAAAGCCACATCTCCGCTCCGAGTGTGGTCTTGAT
>CAYVDE010000060.1:0-9119 GCA_964450535.1 uncultured Desulfobacterales bacterium | reverse complement strand
ACACACCCCTTCAACCCTTTCGTCTTGTATTCCCTAATTCACACCCCTATGATACGACATAATGATTGCGGCCTTTAAGGGCTCGGAATACGCAAGCGTTTCCACTGCTTGCCGTGCTGTTTTCAATAACGGGGTAACAATACGATGGAGATACAATCATGAAAAACCCCGCCGTCCAGTGGTATCGTTTCAGGCTGCCCATAATCATCATTGCGGCTCTGGTTATATTCGCCGTCATAGCCTACGTGATATACGCCCGAATTCTGTTCCCCACACTCGACCGGGCCGCCACCTCCCCTGAGGAGGCCCTGCGGCATGTCCGGTTTTTTGCACCGGACATTCGAGACGACCACTCAATGAGTTCACTGGAACAGGCGATCGAAAACAACCTGACCTATCTTTCACGCCTCGACCCCAATCACAGCTTTCGCTACGGGGACAACGATGTGCCCTGCAGCCGGGTACTCGAGGCCCAGACCGCTTTTCTATCCCTCATTAAAGAGAGGCCCTCGCCCAAGGCCCTGGCCCAGGCCGTCGAGGAAAGGTTTACGCTTTATCGCGCCACAGGGAGGAAAGGCAACCGGCACGTGCTCTTTACCGGTTATTTCGAACCGGTATATGAGGGAAGCCTGTCACCCGACGACACTTACAGGCACCCCCTGTACAGGCCTCCGGGGGACCTTGTCAGGATCGACCTCTCATTGTTCGGTTCGGAGTTCGAGGGCAAGAGCATCACGGCCCGCATCGAGGACGGTGAGGTCCTCCCTTACTACACGCGCAGGGAAATCGAGCAGGATGGGGCCCTTCGGGGCAGGGGCCTGGAACTTCTTTGGATGAAGGATCCGGTGGATGTCGCGTTTTTACACATTCAGGGCTCCGGCCGGATCCAACTGCCCAATGGAGACTCCGTGGCCGTGGGATACGGCGGTGCAAACGGCCGCCCTTACCGGAGCATAGGGCGTTACCTGATTGATCTAGGCCACGTCACACGGGAGGAAATGTCCATGCAGGCCATTCGGCGATTCCTTGACCAGCGCCCTAATATGCGGGACGAAGTCCTCAACCACAACCCGTCCTATGTCTTCTTCGCCAGAAAAGAGAAAGGGCCTTTCGGTAACATCAATGTCCCTCTTACTCCCGAACGATCCATTGCCCTGGACTATAGACTGTTCCCCAAAGGCGCGTTGTGCTTTGTTACCGCTCGCAAGCCCGTGGTTCAGGAAGACCGCATCGTAAATTGGACACCCATGAGCCGTTTCATGGTCAACCAGGACACCGGGGGGGCCATTCGGGGAGCCGGCCGGGCCGACATATTCTGGGGAAGCGGACCTTACGCAGAGATGGCGGCCGGACACATGAAACACGACGGCGACCTGTATGTACTGCTTCCCAAGTAATGCAAACCCCGCCTTTTGACGGCTAACCTCCGAAACACGAAAAGTCCGCAACATTCAGAAAGAGGCGTGAAACGTGCTGGAGGACGCCTACACGATTATCCCTGAGTTCCGGTGCATCCTTGGCAAGGACCTCGACCCCCTCGAAGAAGTCGTCCACGGGCTTTCTCAGGGACGCCATACGGTTGAGGGCCTCGTAGTCATCCCCTTCATGAACAAGTTGGAGGACACCGGCCTTGATATCACTGAAGGCCTTCCACAGCACCTTCTCACAGTCCTCTCGCAGCAGTTCGACCGAGACTTCGTACCGCCCTTCCTGTTTTTTCAGGATGTTTGTGACACGCTTGAAAGTGAGAACGAGCGACTCGAACTCCGCCGAGGTCTTTATGAAACGCTCCAACTGCTCGATTCCGGAACGCAGCCCGGTAATCCGGTCGAACCGGGCCGACAGCACCGCCTCGACCACATCCTGGGCATGGCCCTCCTGAAGCATCCGGTTCCGGTAACGCTCCCTGAAAAAGGCCGCTATGCGCTCCAGGGTCTCCTCTTGGGGAAACTGCACCTTCTTTTTGAGACCGCTGAGGGCGATACTTATAAGATCCCTGAGTGACAGGTCCCATCGCCGATCCTCGATTATGCGCAGGATGGCCAGTGCGTGCCGCCTGAGGGCGAAAGGATCTGCCGCCCCGCTAGGCTCCTGACCTAATGCGAAACATCCGGCAATGGTATCCATGCGGTCTGATACCCCAACAACGGCGCCGATGGTTGTCTCAGGAATCTCCCCGCCGGACCGGACCGGAAGGTAGTGCTCGCGCACGGCCCTGCAAACCTCTTCGGGGTGCCCGTCCATCCGTGCATACACTTCCCCCATGACGCCCTGGAGCGAAGCGAACTCTCCGACCATCTCCGTCACCAGGTCGCACTTGGCCAGCCGGGCCGCCAGCCGCACGTCCTTCATCCGGTCGGTTGCCACCTGTTCCGCCACGTGCTCTGCGATGCCGACCGACCGTTCAACCTTTTCAAAGGAGGTCCCGAGTTCAGCCTGGTAGATCACGGACTGAAGATCCTTCAACCGATCGAGAAGCGGCCTCTTACGGTCTTCCTTGAAAAAGAACGCGGCGTCGGACAGCCGGGCCCTCAGCACACGCTCGTGTCCCTTTTTTACCACATCCGGGTCTCTTGCCAGGGTGTTGTTAACGGCCACGAAGTTGGGCATAAGGCGTCCTTCGGGGTCACGGATCGCGAAGTATCGCTGGTGCTCGGCCATGGGCGTGATGAGCACAGGATCGGGGAGGTCCAGAAAGGAGCGCTCAAAGCTCCCACACACAGCCGACGGGTACTCCACAAGGTTGGCTACGGTGGATACCAGGCCCGGATCCAGCACGGCCTCACCCGAGACTGAGGCTGCGGCCTCCTTCGCCAGGCGGGTTACCTCGAGCCTTCGGTCTTCAGGAGACACCATCACTTTCGCATGCGGCATCCGCTCAAAATAGTCGTCCACACCCAGCACTTCAAACTTCTCCGGGCACATGAAACGGTGCCCGCTCGTCGTTCTTCCGGTGCGGACGGCTGCGACCTCGAAAGGGATTACTTCACCGTCCAGCAGGGCGACTATCCAGTGTATGGGGCGGGTGAAATGGAATCCTATGTTTCCCCAGGTCATGGACTTGGGCCAGGGCAGATCATGAATCACACCCGGAAGCACCTCGGCCAGGACCTCAGCCGCGGGCTTTCCCGGGACCTCCATCCGGACGAATACATAAGCCCCTCTGGGGGTCTCGATGCTTCCGAGCTCTTCCACCGGCACTCCCTGCTTGGCCGCGAATCCCTCGGCCGCGCGAGTTGGTTTTCCCTTGTCGTCGTAGGCGGCCTTTACCGGCGGGCCGGTGACCTCCCGGACCGTGTCCGGCTGCCTGTCGCCGATCCCGCGGGCCACAAGCACGAGCCTCCTTGGAGTGCCGCAAATCTCGAGCCCGGCTCCCATATCGATCCTCTCTTCGCGGAGGCGGGTCCCGGTCAATCGCTTTAACTCCCGAAGGCCGTCTTCAATGTATCCGGAGGGGATCTCCTCGGTCCCTATTTCCAACAGAAATTCCGCCATGATTTCTCCGTGTTGAGCTGTTGAGTATCCTTCCTTCGTGTCCTCAGCGCGCTTCGTGGTGTGCCGGTGCAGCTGATGGTGCGTTATCCTTCAAAGCTATCCCTTGCCGAGCAGGGGGAAACCCATCTCCTCGCGCTGGGCCACGTAGTTCTTACAGGCCCTCCGGGCCAGATTTCTGATACGTTCGATGTACTTGGTACGTTCGCTGACGCTGATGGCTCCCCGGGCCTCCAGGATGTTGAAAGTGTGGGAACACTTGAGGCAGTAATCGTAGGCCGGCAACACCATTCCATGGCCGGCTGCGGCCCCGGACTCCCTCTCGTACATATCGAACATGCGAAGGAGCATTTCCACATCAGCCGTCTCGAAATTGTAGGCCGACAGCTCGTATTCGCCTTTTCGATGAACGTCCCCGTAAGTTACTCGCCCGTTCCAGTCCAGGTCGTAGACGCTCTCCTTTTCCTGCAGGTACATGGCGATCCGCTCGAGCCCATAGGTCAACTCCACGCTCACCGGGTCCAGGCGGATGCTGCCCGCCTGCTGGAAGTAGGTGAACTGGGTAATTTCCATGCCGTCCAGCCACACTTCCCAACCCAGGCCCGAAGCTCCCACGGCCGGGTTTTCCCAGTCGTCTTCCACAAAGCGGATATCATGGTCCAGAGGGTCTATGCCCAGGGCCCTGAGGCTGTCGAGGTAGAGCTCCTGAATATCCATGGGTGAAGGTTTTATGAGGACCTGGTACTGATAGTAGTGACCGAGACGATTCGGGTTCTCACCATAACGGCCGTCAGTGGGCCGCCTCGAGGGTTCCACATAGGCCACGGCCCAGGGTTCAGGACCCAGGGCGCGAAGCAGTGTCGCCGGATTGAGGGTCCCAGCCCCCACCTCGAGATCATAGGGCTGTTGAATCAGGCATCCCCGGTCCGCCCAGAAGCGCTCGAGATTCAAGATCAGTTCCTGAAAGGTCATGCCATTCTGCCTCCGATTCGCAATTCTTTGGATCCACGCCACGCCTGACCCGAAACCTGCCCAATTACCACCACCCGGGAGCTATGTCAAGCAAGCCTGTATTATTTGACTGAGCCTTAATTTCATGGACTCCGGATAACGACTGTGCGATGTATATTGGATTGGCGGGGACTCTTTGTCTTCGGCAAAACGGCATTTCCTGATGCATACGAAACAACCAAGCGAACGCTACGCCTGCCCTATGAGACGGAACCATCGAATCTTCTTCACACTTTTCCTCTCGGTTTTCGCAGCCTCCCTGGGTGTCGGCCTGGTTGTGCCCCTCATACCCGTGTATGCACATGGGCTGGGGGCCGGCGCATTCCAGATAGGTCTCATCTTTGGGGCCTTTTCCCTTACGCGAACGCTGTTCGTCCCCCTTTTCGGTCGCCTCTCCGACATAATGGGCAAGAAGCCCTTCCTGGTCCTCGGACTGTTTCTCTATTTCGTCCTCTCCATAGGATACGTCTACTCGAGCCAAGTCACACAGCTCGTACTGATCCGCCTGGCACAGGGCTTCGCGTCGGCCATGATTATCCCCGTGGCCCAGGCTTACGTGGGGGTGATTACGCCCGACGGCCGGGAAGGCTTCACCATGGGATTCTTCAATATGGCCCTGTTCGGGGGCCTGAGTGCAGGGCCGATCCTGGGCGGCCTTGTAAAAGACGCCTTCGGCATCAACATCTCGTTTTTGAGCATGGCGGGCCTATGTCTCGCAGGGTGCTTGCTCTGCCTCGTACTGCTCCCGCCGGAGCATACCGGTCCCTTTAAGCAGATGAAGGGCGGCCCCGGCAAATCCTACCTTCGAATTCTCAGAGACCCGGCCGTTTTCTCCCTGTTGACCTTTCGTCTGGGGTTTAACACCTGCATCGGCATAATCTGGGCGTTTCTTCCGCTCCTGGCCGGGACCCGGTTCGACCTGTCAAGCACGAAAATCGGGATAATCGTTACGATCAACGTGCTGATCAGCGGTCTCCTTCAAAGTCCCATGGGCTACGCTGCGGACCGCTTGAATAAGAGAGTCCTGGTTGCCTTCGGAGGAATCCTGGCCGCTGCTGCGATGCTCTATATCCACCGGGCGGCCTCGTTCGCAGAGCTGTTCACGGCCAATGCCGTCCTCGGCATAGCAGGAGGCATCTCCCTTCCGGCCCTCATGGCACTGTGCGTAATCCAAGGGAGGCGGCTCAACGGTATGGGCACTGTCATGGGAGTCATGGCCATGGCCCACAGCCTGGGCATGCTTGTCGGACCCATGGTGGCGGGGCTGATCCTGGACTCATTTTCCTTTACCGCTGTTTTCATAACAGGGGCGGCGGTTATGGGCGGGAGCACGGTCCTTTTCACAGCGCTCTCCGGACGGGCCACACATGGTTGATGGCCTCGCAAAAAGCCCCTCGGGCGTCATTCCGGCATAGGCCGGAATCCAGAAGTTACTGATTCAACTGAACCGCATCAAGGTTAGAGGCCTTGAAAGGATATCCTCCGCACTTGAGCTTGAGGAACATATATTTTACAGTAGGGCAGCGTTTCACACAAACGGCAAAAGCGCCGCTTATCATAACGAACGAGACAGGAGAGCGTGTACCCAATGCCCGAACGCCGGTCAATCCCAGCCGGGGCAATCGAGGTGGACCTCTTTTCAGAAGAGGTGGACGGCCCCGACCACCCCGAGGCCCTTCGTTTCCGCAGGCTCCTCGAAGAGGTGGCGGAAGACTATGACTGCAACCTGGTCCGGTTCGAGGTACAACGGGGAACCGTGATCTTTGCCTTTGACGACGATGTGCTCACCGCGGAGATTATTCGGGAGCTCGAGATGGACTACGGGATATAACGCGCGGTTCTGAGTTCCCGCTCCAGCCGGTACTCGCGATGCAGGCGGAGGACCGGCCGGAGTTCGGCGATGATCTCTTCGGTGACCTCCACCCCTTGAACGGCCTCCCACGGCCCCGCCTGGACAAGCCTTATCACCCTGACCGTCTCCGGGCTCACCACCGGCCGGTGTGCGGCTTCAGAAAGGCAACCCAGGCAGGCAATCCCTCCGGATTCGCAAGTGAAGACCGCCCGGCCCTCGTTCCTGTAAGCGCGGCCGCACACGGAACAAGCCTCAAAGACAAGGCCGAACCCGCCCAAAGCCATGGCCCGCATCTCAAAGACCGTGCAGGTCGCATCCCGATCCTTGCCGGCGGAAAGCCGGTCCAGTGAACCGGCCAGGAGTTCAAAGACCTCCGGGTCCGACACGCCGGTCGGGAACAGTACCTCGGTGAGTTCCACCATGTAGCTGGCGCAGGAAAGTGTGGCGAAGTCTCTTCGAAGACCGGGAAACCCGTTGACCAGTTTTCCGGATTGGATCAGGTGGAATTCCCCGGTGCGGCGGGTGGAAAACTCCAGGCGTACCAGGGAGAAGACATCCAGACAGTTCACAAAACGTTTTCGACTGCGGCGGGCCCCTTTGGCGATCCCCTTGAGGCGGCCGCCGCCGGGCGTAAAAAAGAAGACCAGGAGATCGGACTCACCATAGGGGATAGTCTTCAGAATGACGGCGAGGGAGAGTTCGGTTTGCACCTCAACACCTTAACACCTCAACATCTGTTTTTTAACTGTACATCCCCTTGATCTTCTCCCTGTCCGGCATACCGTTTTCGAGAAGCGGGAAGTCGGTGACGAACTCCACGTACTGGGGTTTCTTGTAACGGGCGATCCGCTCCCCCACAAAATCGATCAAGGCCTGGGTTTCCAGGTTCTCGCCCTCCTCGAGAAGGCAGACCGCCTTGATTCCTTCCTTCCACTTGGGGTCCGGCACGCCGAAGACCACGACCTTTGCCACAGCCGGATGCTGCAGAATGGCGTTTTCCACCTCGGCCGGGTAGACGTTTTCCCCTCCGGGCTTGATAAGCTCCTTCTCGGCCTTACGGCCTTCGTACCACATGAATCCGTCTTCGTCGAAACGCGCCACGTCGCCGGTGTGGTGCCAACCGTTCCGGAAAGTGCGCTCAGTGTCTTCGGGCAGTTCCCAGTAGCCCTTGAAGACCATGGGGCCCCTGACGGCGATCTCGCCTATCTCGCCTGCGCCTACGGGCCGGTCGTTACCGTCGAGGAGGGCGACCTCTGCCACGGGCAGTGTGCGCCCGGCAGATCCGGGACAGTCGTTGAACCGGCCGAAGGTGGCAAGACAGGAGGTCTCCGTCTGGCCGTACATGATAAAAAAGGTCCCACCACCCGTCATCTCCTGATAACGCTTGATGGTATCAGGCGTCTCCAGGCCCACCACGGCCCTGAGGGATGAAATGTCCTTGCCGCTCTTTTCCTTCTCATCCAGGATAGAGGAGAGGATGGGCGAGAAGTCGAACATAAAGGACACCATTTTCTCCTCGATGAGCTCCACGGCCCGGGTTGCGTCGAACTTGCTCATGTTGAGATTCAGGGCGCCGGCGTGAAAGCTTGACGTTGCCATGAACAACCCGCCCACGTGAAAGAGCGGGAGCAGGTTAAGATGCACGTCAGAGGGGCCGAGACCGCAGAAGTAAGCGAAATGCATGTTGGCCCAGACCACGTTCCCGTGGCTCAGAAGAGCGCCCCGGGGCCTGCCGGCCACGGCCGCGGTGTGAATGATCACAAACCCGTCATCCGTGGTTACATCTTCCGGCTCGAACTTTTTCCCGTCCCCGACCAGTTCGTTGAAGTCCTCGTAGCCGCCTTTCCTGTCCTTGAGGTTGAAAAACCTCTCCACCGAAGGAAGGCCGCTCTTTACCCCGTCGATCATGGCCTGAAACTCCAGATCAACGAAGAGCGCCCTGGGTGTGCAGTCGTTCAGGTTGAAACGGGCCTCCTCGGCGGACAGCCTCCAGTTGATGGGCAGTACGATCAGGCCCAATCCGGCTGCGGCCCCGTAAAGCAGAAAAAACTCCAGGCTGTTCTTTCCCAGGATTCCGACACGGTCTCCCTTTCTGAGGCCTATCTCACTAAGCCCGGCGGCCAGACGGTCAACTTCGATCTTGATCTCGGCGAAGCTGAGGGTCCTGCCGTCATCAAGCTCGTGCCAGGCAGGCAGACGCCCGAAAGCCGCCGCATTTCTACTGATCATGTCGTAGACGGTAAAATCATAAAGCCCCATATCCCGACACCCCGCTCATTGGTATGTAGATGCTCGTTTTCTTGATTTGCTTCTCTATTTCTTCATCCCTGCTCTTTATATCCTTTGTGTACTTCGTGGTAAACAAAAGCTGTAATCCACCACGAAGGACATGAAGAACACAAAGGAAATAGAGGTAAAATACCGGCTGCGATTCGTTACAACAGTTATGACATTCCCGGCAGCGGCTGAGTGGGTTTGCGTGATCTTCGTGACCTTCGTGGTGAAGCCTTGGTTTCTTCCCTGTCAACCGGGACCGGGCGGGGAAGCCCCGCCCGGCTGATTTCAGCAAAGAGGCGTCTGGGCGGGCCCTTCAGGAAGGGACCGCCCATGCCTTGCCCTGATTCAAGACCCTACCGGGCCCGTTATGGAAACTCAGCCTCTACCGCCACAACCTTTGTAACGCCGTTGGCCCTGAACACAGCGGCCCCTTCATGGAGAGTCACCGGGACCGAGTAGTCCGGCACCCCCACCCACCAGCGCTCCA
>CAYVDE010000059.1:6856-18383 GCA_964450535.1 uncultured Desulfobacterales bacterium | reverse complement strand
CGCGAAGGCGGCCGGACCGTGGGAGCCGGGGTCATCTCAGAAATCATAGAGTAGCACCAGAAGGAGCGACCGGAGTTCCGGATTTTAAAGGGCGGCTGACCTCCGATGTTGAGAAAAAGGAAGTGCCATGATTAACAAGATGATCACCAACCAGAAAATTCGCATTCGGCTGAAGGCGTACGACCACAAGCTGCTGGACCAGTCCGCCCTGGAGATCGTTCAGACGGCGAAGGAGACCGGAGCCAAGGTTGCGGGACCGATCCCTCTTCCCACGATAATCAACAAGTACTGCGTGCTGAGATCCCCTCATGTGGACAAGAAATCGAGGGAGCAGTTCGAGATCAGGACTCACAAGCGGCTCCTGGATATCCTGGAACCTACCCAGCAGACCGTGGACGCCTTGATGAAGCTGGACCTTGCTGCGGGTGTGGATGTGGAGATCAAACTGTAAGGGCAGGGAAAAGGGGCTGGACGGTTATGGTGAATACACTCTTTGGGATTAAAGTGGGAATGACCAGGTACTTCCTGGATGAAGGGAAGAGTACCCCGGTGACGATCGTCAAGGCAGGCCCCTGTGTGGTCATTCAGAAGAAAACGTCTGAAAAGGACGGGTACGAAGCAATTCAGGTAGGATTCGTCCCCCAAAAGGAAAGCCGAGTCAACAAACCGATTCACGGACACTTCAACAAAGCCGGAAAAGGTTGTTTCAGGCACCTGCGGGAAATCCGGGTCGAAGATGCCGGCGCCTTTGAACTCGGCCAGGAGATAGGGACCGAAATATTCTCCGTCGGCGATACGGTACGCATTTCCGCCAAGAGCAAGGGTCGCGGATTCGCAGGTGTTGTGAAGCGATGGGGGTTTGCCGGGGGAAAGGCCACCCATGGGTGCCGTTCTCACAGGGTGCCCGGCTCCATCGGGGCCAGTGCCACCCCCAGCCACGTGTTCAAAGGGAAAAAAATGCCGGGAAGGATGGGAAACCAGAAGACGACCGTGAAGAACCTTAAGGTGGTGGATGTGCGCCCGGACCTCGGCGTGATCGCCATCATGGGTGCCGTTCCCGGAAGCCGGGACGGCATCGTTGAGATAAGCAAGCCGGTGTCCCTGCAAAAATGATTTTCGGGCGCCTGTGAGTTTCCATTTTTTATGGAAACGGGCCCTAAACCGCTAAAGAGCAAGCGTGTGACCGATATGGCGACGATCGACGTATATAACATGAGCAACGAGAAGACCTCCCAGCTTGAATTGGACGAGGATATCTTCAATGTGACCGTAAAGCCCCACGTGCTTCACCAGGTGGTGGTAAGTCAACTCCTCAAGCGGCGAAGTGGAACCGCGGCCGTAAAGGGCCGGTCCGACGTAAACGCTTCGAGGTCGAAGCTCTGGAGGCAAAAGGGCACAGGGCGGGCTCGAGTCGGTTCCGCCGGGTCCCCGACAAGGAGGGGTGGAGGTGTGGCTTTCGGGCCGGCTCCCCGCCAATACGATCGCAAGGTGTCAAAAAAGGTGAGGAAGGCGGCCCTTCGAATGGCCTTGAGCGACAAGTTTCAGAATCAGAAACTGGTGGTTCTAGACAAATTTGATCTTGACGAAATCAAGACCAAGGCCTTCGTCAGTGTCATGAAGGTCTTCGACGCGGACAAGGCCCTGATCGTCACGGAAGGACAGAACGGAGTGCTGGAGAAATCAGCCAGAAACGTACCGCGCATGAAAGTGCTCCGTTGCGAAGGCCTCAACGTGTATGACGTGCTCAATCACGAACACCTTTTTGTGGTGGAACCCGCCATCGAGAAAATTCAGGAGGCGTTGGTGAACCGATGAACATCCACGAAGTGATCCGGGAGCCCCATATCACGGAGAAGAGCAGCCTGCAGAAGGAAACCAGCAACCAGATGGCCTTCAAGGTGGATAGGAGCGCCAACAAGATAGAGATTCGCCGGGCCGTAGAGGCACTTCTCAAGACAAAGGTGGTCTCAGTAAAGACCGCGAACATGACGGGAAAGAAACGCCGGCTCGGCCGGAATGTCGGAAAAAGGGCGGACTGGAAAAAGGCCGTGGTCACCCTCGCGCCCGGTGAGAGCATCGAATATTTCGAGGGCGTCTGATAAGGCGCTCAATGTTCCCCCTGCCCGGTCCAATCCCCACAGCGGTAGGGACGGGGTTTGAGGTAAGCTTCAAAGAGAGCATACCCGGAGTCTGAAATGGCACTCAAAAGTCACAAACCAACATCACCGGGCAGGCGTTTCTACACCAGCCCCACCTTCAAGGAAGTCACCAGGAAGCGGCCTGAGCGGAGCCTTGTGGAGTCGCTTGGAAAGTCCGGCGGAAGGAACAACCTTGGAAGGATGACCGCGCGTCACCGGGGGGGCGGGCATCGAAGGCTTTACCGGGTCATTGATTTCAAGAGGAACAAGGACGACATCGCGGCGCGTGTGGCTTCCATAGAGTACGACCCGAACCGTTCCGCCAATATCGCTCTCTTGCATTACCTGGACGGTGAGAAGCGCTATATACTAGCCCCGGTGGGTCTCAAAGTCGGAGACGAAGTCGTGTCCGGCGAATCCATCGAGGTGAAGATCGGAAACGCCGCGCCCCTGGAAAAAATTCCCTTGGGAACCCACGTGCATAACGTGGAACTCAATCCCGGTCAGGGAGGAAAAATAGTTCGAAGTGCCGGGGGCTATGCACAGTTGATGGCCAAGGAGGGCAAGTACGCCCAGCTTCGCCTGCCTTCCGGAGAAGTGCGCATGGTGGCCCTCCGGTGCAGGGCGACGGTGGGGCAGATCGGCAACCTGGAACACGAGAATGCAAGCATCGGCAAGGCCGGGCGGAACCGATGGAAGGGTTGGCGGCCCCGCGTCAGGGGCGTGGTCATGAACCCCGTGGATCATCCGCATGGCGGAGGGGAAGGTAAGTCCTCTGGAGGACGGCACCCGGTCACGCCATGGGGTGTGCCTACCAAAGGGTACAAGACCCGCGGAAAAAAATCGAGCGACAGCATGATCGTCAAGCGACGGAAACGATAACGCTCTCGGAGCATTTATCCGAGCCGGCGAAATGGAGGACAGGCTTTGCCCCGTTCATTGAAAAAAGGCCCCTTTGTAGATGACCACCTCTTGAGGAAAGCTCTCAACGCTCAGGAGACGAGAAGTAGAAAGATCATCAAGACGTGGTCCAGGAGATCGACCATTCTGCCCGAGTTCGTGGGGCTGACGTTCGCTGTCCACAACGGGAAAAAGTTCATCCCCGTCTTTGTTTCCGAAGACATGGTGGGGCATAAGCTGGGTGAGTTTTCGCCCACTCGGACCTTCTTCGGGCACGCGGGTGACAAGAAGAGCAGGCTCAAGGGCGGCAGGAAATAGCCGTTGACCAAGACCTTCACTGACGCGCCGGGGGCGGATTTAAAGCCGCCGAAAGAAAAGGCACGGATCAGGGTGGAACCGATATGGAAGTCAAGGCAGTAGCAAAATTCGTGAGAATATCGCCAAGGAAAGTCCGGCTGGTGATGGACGAGGTCAGGGGCAAACGGGTCGAAGAAGCCGTGAACTTCCTCACATTCGCCCCGCAGAAGGGGGCTTTCCTTTTGAAAAAGGTGATTCAGTCCGCCGTAGCAAATGCCGAGGAGAACACCAGCCTTGATGTGGACAGCCTCTACATCAAACGCGTTTATGCGGACGAGGGGCCGACACTCAAGCGTTTCCGGCCTCGGGCACAGGGAAGGGCCACCAGGATTCGAAAGAGAACGAGCCATTTGACCGTGGTGCTTGCCGGGGAGTAGGACCTATCGGGTCTTTGCGCCGCAAAAGGGACAGGCCCGCGGCCGGCAAAGGACATTGAACACTAGGGAGGGAGAGGTTTGGGTCAAAAAGTTCATCCAATCGGTTTTCGGCTGGGAATAAACAGGCCGTGGGATTCCAGGTGGTACGCTGGAAGAGACTACGCGGGCTTCGTTTACGAGGACCACGATATCCGTAAGTATCTCAAGAAGCGCTTGTTCCAGGCCGGAGTCAGCCGAATCGAGATTGAGAGGGCCGCCAAGCGGGTCCGGATCCGGATCCACACGGCAAGACCCGGACTGGTAATCGGTAAGAAAGGTTCGGAGATCGAGAACCTCAAGCAGGCATTGGAAAAGAGAATAAAGCGGGAGGTCCTGATCGACATTCAGGAGGTTCGCAAGCCCGAGGTGAACGCCCAGCTCGTGGCTGAGAATGTGGCCCTTCAGCTGGTCCGGCGGATTGCATTTCGCAGGGCCATGAAAAAGGCTGTGGGATCGGCCCTGCGATTCGGGGCACAAGGGATCAAGATCGCCTGTGCCGGACGCCTCGGCGGAGCGGAGATGGCCCGGCGTGAATGGTATCGAAAGGGCAGGGTCCCGCTTCACACCATTCGTGCGGATATAGACTACGGTTTTGCCGAGGCCTTCACCACATATGGAGTCATCGGGGTCAAGGTGACGATTTTCAACGGGGAAATCCTTCCCGGAAAACGGAGCTAGGTGATAGGGTATGCTGAGTCCGAAGAAGGTCAAACACCGCAAGCAGCAAAAAGGACGGACCAAGGGAATGGCCAATCGTGGAAACTCCCTTGAATTCGGAGACTTCGGCCTGCAGGCCACGGAATGCGGGCATATGACGGCAAGGCAGATCGAGGCCGCCCGGGTGGCCATCAACAGGCACGTCAAGAGGGGCGGGAAGATCTGGATCCGGGTTTTTCCGGATAAGCCGATCTCAAAGAAACCGGCCGAGACGAGGATGGGTAAGGGCAAGGGCGCTCCCGAGGCCTGGGTGGCCGTGGTCAAGCCCGGAAAGGTCCTCTACGAGATAGAGGGTGTGGGGGAGAGTACGGCCGCAGAGGCCTTCAGGCTGGCAGGTCACAAACTGCCTTTTGCCACCCGGTTCTTGTCCAGGAGAGCATCATCGTGAAGGCGAAAGAGATGCGCGATTTGAGCGCTGATGAATTGAGGGAAAAGGAGCAGGAACTGCACCGTGAGTTCTTCAACCTGAGGTTTCAGAAGGCCACGGGACAACTCGGCAATACAGCCATGCTGGGGAAGACCAAAAAGGATCTGGCCAGGGTCAAGACGGTCCTCAGGGAACTGGAAAGAACCGGTTAGCATGATGGAAGGGAACAAGATGACGTCAGGTCGCGGGATAAGAAAACAACTCACAGGAGTTGTGGTCGGTACGGCAATGGACAAGACCGCGGTGGTCCTGGTCAATCGCTTGACAAAGCACCCCACTTACAAGAAGTACATCCGGAGCCGAAAGAAGTACATGGCCCACGATCCCCAGAACCGGTGCGCCGCAGGGGACAAGGTTCGAATCATCGAATCCAGGCCCATCAGCAAGCGGAAGCGATGGCAGGTCCTCGAAATCCTGGAACGTAGCGAGATGCACCGGTTAGGTTCTGAAAAAGAACGCAACTCGGAGCAGGCGACATGATACAGACGGAAACCAGACTGAATGTGGCGGATAACTCCGGGGCCAAGTCCCTCCTTTGCATCAAGGTGCTGGGAGGCTCGAAGCGCCGGTATGCCGGGATCGGGGATGTGATCGTCGTGTCCGTGAAGGAGGCGATTCCCAACTCCAAGGTCAAGAAGGGCGACGTGATGCGGGCCGTGATCGTACGGACCAGCAAGGAAGTCCGCCGGCCGGATGGTTCCTACATCAAGTTTGATGACAACTCGGCGGTGCTTATCAATCAGCACAACGAACCGATCGGGACCCGGATTTTCGGCCCCGTGGCCAGGGAATTGCGGGCAAAGAAGTTCATGAAGATTATCTCGCTTGCTCCTGAGGTCTTATAGTTCTCAGAATCGAAAGGGAGCGTAGACGGTGCACAAGAAACAGCCCCTGATAAGGAAAAACGACAAGGTCATTGTCCGGGCCGGCAAGGAAAAGGGAAAGATCGGAACGGTTCTCAAAGTGGACTCCGAGCGCGGCCGTGTGATCATAGAAAAGGTCAACACCGTAAAACGGCACACCAAGCCCGGCGGGGCCAAGACCCAGGGCGGGATCGTCGAGAAGGAAGCGCCTGTCGATCTTTCCAACGTAATGCTCGTGTGCACTAAATGTGCGGAGCCCTCCAGGATCGGCAAACGTACGCTCGAAGACGGGTCCAAGGCGCGGGTGTGCAAGAAGTGCGGTGATTTGATCGACGCATAAGGGGCTTAAATATGGCCTCGGGACGAGGAGGATCCCGTCCCGCTTGAGGAGGTTGGATTGTCCCGGTTAAAAGAGAAATACACAAATGAGGTCGTTCCGGCCATGATATCCGAGTTCGGGTACAAGAGCATCATGGCTGTTCCCCGAATCGAGAAGGTCGTGCTGAACATGGGACTTGGGGAGGCGATTTTCAACATCAAGGTGCTCGACAACGGGGTGGAGGAGTTGACTCTCATCGCCGGACAGAGGGCCGTAATCACCAAAGCCAAACGATCCATTGCAAGTTTCAAACTGAGGGAGGGGATGCCCATCGGGTGCATGGTCACCCTGCGGCACAACCGGATGTATATCTTTCTGGACAAGCTCTTCAATGTGGCCCTTCCCCGTGTAAGGGACTTTCAGGGTCTGTCCGGAAACATCTTTGACGGGCGCGCCAACTGCTCCATAGGCATCAAGGAGCACATCATCTTTCCCGAGGTGGATTACGACAAGACCGACAAGATCAAGGGGCTCAATATCTCCATCGTGACTACGGCCTCTAAAGATGAAGAAGGATTTTTTCTACTCAAGCACCTGGGAATGCCTTTTAGAAGCTGACTCGGAGGAGAATGTGGCACGCAAGTCCCTCATTGCCAAGGCGAATAGGAAGCAGAAGTTTTCCACACGCAACTACAACCGGTGCCCGATATGCGGTAGGTCCCGGGCCTTCCTGAGGAAATTCGGCATATGCCGGATTTGTTTCAGGAGCATGGGCCTGAGGGGAGAGATCCCGGGCGTCATGAAGTCCAGCTGGTAGGACGCCGGGGCGGTAACAGCCGTATGAAGGAGTTGGCCAAATGACAATGACCGATCCGATCGCCGATATGTTGACCCGAATTCGAAACGCCATCACGGTTTCATATGAGACGGTTGACATCCCGGCTTCCAGATTGAAAGTGAACATCGCCAAGGTGCTGAAAGACGAGGGCATGATCCGGAACTTCAAGGTCCTGCAGGGAGAGCCCATGAAGAGCCTGCGGGTCGTTCTCAAGTACGATGAGAAAGGTCGTCCTGTGATCACGGGCCTCAAGCGGGTGAGCAGACCCGGTTGCCGGGTTTACTCCGGCGCCGAGAACATCCCTCAAGTGTTGAACGGCTACGGGATCAGCATCGTGTCGACGTCTAAAGGACTGATGACCGACAGAGAGGCGAGAAAGCGGAACCTGGGGGGCGAGATCCTTTGCAACGTGTGGTAGGCATGGAAGAGCTTCTCCCGCGGGATAGGAAATTCGTTGCACGACCGGAACTGACTGGAGGATACAGATGTCACGCATAGGCAAACAGCCTATTCCCATACCCAAGGACGTGAGCATAAGCCTTGCGGATGACTTGTTGACCGTCAAGGGTCCCAAAGGTCAACTTCAAAGGAACCTTGACGCGGGAGTCAGCATTCGGAACGAAGATGGAAGCCTGATGGTCGAAGTGGACCGGAAGATGAAGAACGCCGGCGCCCTTCACGGGCTCTTCAGGGCGCTCATATCCAATATGGTGACGGGCGTAAGCCAGGGCTTCGAGAGAATCCTGGAAATCGTCGGCGTGGGTTACAGGGCCGAGGTCTCGGGAAGGACCGTGGTGTTTCAACTCGGGTACTCCCATCCCATCAATTTCGAGCTCCCACCGGGGATAGAGGCCCGTGAGGAAAAACAAAAGGTGATCCTCAACGGGATAGACAAGGAACTCCTGGGCCAGACGGCGGCTAAAATGCGGGCGCTTCGGAAACCTGAGCCTTACAAGGGCAAGGGTGTCCGTTACATTGAGGAAACCATCAGGAGAAAGGCCGGCAAGTCAGCCAAATAGATGGTGGTGTAGGTGTAGGTGTAGGTGTAGGTGAAACGGGCGGGTCGTCCGGCCATACAAATAGTGAGTTCAGAAGGATCGAAACCATGGGATCCACAGGTAGAAAAGAATCCAGGATCAGGCGGAAAATGCGTGTCAGGAAAAAGGTCCGCGGCACTGCGGAGACACCGAGGCTTTCGGTCTTCAGGAGTGCCAGGCATATATACGCCCAACTGATAGACGATGATTCGGCCGGCACCATTGCGACCATGTCCTCCATGAACGCGGATCTTCGTGCCCTGATTCAGAATAACTCGGGAAACTGCCGCGGAGCCGCGCTGGTCGGGGAACACATCGCCAAAAAGGCCCTGGAAAAGGGCATCAAAAAGGTGGTATTCGACCGGAACGGTTTTCTGTACCACGGCCGGGTAAAGACCCTGGCCGAGGCCGCCCGGGAACACGGCCTGGAGTTTTAGATTCTTACATCGATTTGCTGAGGGAGATCCGCATTGTACAGGCAAGATGATGAAAACCAGCTGATTGAAAAGGTCGTTCACATCAACCGGGTCGCCAAGGTCGTAAAGGGCGGCCGCCGGTTCAGCTTCGGCGCGATCGTGATAGTGGGTGACGGGAACGGCATGGTGGGTAGCGGCCACGGCAAGGCCAACGAAGTCCCGGAGGCCATCCGCAAGGGCGTAGACCGGGCCAAGAAGAACATGACCCAGGTGCCGATCCATAAGGGCACGATCCCCCACGAGGTGATAGGGAGGTCGGGCGCCGGACGCGTCCTTCTCAAACCGGCGGGTCCCGGCACGGGAGTCATCGCAGGGGGCGCCGTGCGTGCGGTCCTCGAGGCCGTGGGCGCGCAGAACATACTGACCAAATGTCTCGGGTCCCACAACCCCCACAACCTCGTCAGGGCCACAATGAACGGGCTGCTTTCGCTTCAGGACCCCGAGGATATAGCGCGCAGGCGGGGAAAAGCACTCGAGGATCTTAAATAGCTTAATTGCACTAACCCCCAAAGGGACGGTAGAGAAGAGTTCGGCCATGGACGACAAAATCAAAGTGACCCTGGTGAAAAGCCAAATCGGGAAACCCAAGAGAATCCGGCAGACACTGACCGGGCTTGGGTTGACGAAAATGCACAAAACGGTTGAACTGAAAAACACACCGGCCATTCGGGGGATGATCGAGAAAGTATGCTTCCTCGTGAGAGTGGAGCAGTGATGGAAAAGGAGAGGGGCATGCGGATTCACGATTTATCCCCGGTCGAGGGCTCCAGGAAGGCGAAAAAGCGTATCGCGAGGGGACCCGGGTCGGGCCATGGAAAGACGGCCTGCCGGGGCCAGAAGGGCCAGAAATCCCGCTCGGGCTCAGGCGTCAAGCCCGGATTCGAGGGTGGACAGATGCCCCTTCAGAGGCGTCTGCCCAAGCGGGGGTTCAAGAACCTCTTCCGCGTGGAATACAAGGCGGTCAACATTAGGGATCTGGCACGGTTTGAAACCGAAGGGAGTATCGGGCTCGATGAACTGGTGGGCGCGGGCCTTGTGGGGAAAAACGATCGTGTGAAGCTTCTGGGTCAGGGTGATATAACGCGTCCGATCCAGGTGCGGGTGCACCGCGCCAGCCGATCCGCCAGGAGCAAGATCGAGGCCTCGGGTGGTTCCGTTGAACTGATCTGAGAATGACCTCGAGGGGGGAACGGCACAGCTCTAAGTACAGTAGCGTCAGAGAGGAGCAGATTTAAGTGATCGGCGGTTTTCAGAACATCTCGAAGATTCCGGAGCTCAGGAAAAGGGTCATATTCACCCTCCTGATGCTTGCGGTTTACCGGGTCGGGTGCCACATTCCGACCCCCGGGATCGACGGAGCAGCCCTGTCCGCCTTTTTCGGGGCAACCCAGGGGACGCTTTTCGGGCTGTTTGACATGTTCTCGGGAGGCGCCCTGGGCCAGATGTCAGTCATGGCCCTCGGTATCATGCCTTACATCAGCGCGTCGATCATCCTGCAGCTCATGACAGTGGTGGTTCCCCACCTGGAAAAACTCAAGAAAGAGGGGGAACAGGGAAGAAAGAAAATCACCCAGTACACACGCTACGGAACGGTGATCCTGAGCGTCATTCAAGGGTTCGGCATCGCCGTGGGACTGGAGAGAATGACCAGCCCGGGCGGGGCCATGGTGGTCCCCATTGGGGGATGGGGTTTTCGAATGATGACCGTGATCACCCTGACCGCAGGG
Organism: uncultured Desulfobacterales bacterium; assembly: GCA_964450535.1. Lineage (GTDB taxonomy): Bacteria > Desulfobacterota > DSM-4660 > Desulfatiglandales > HGW-15 > JAIPEI01. Next base: position 8,168 of record CAYVDE010000059.1, on the reverse strand, counting down.
ACTTCTTTTCTCATGTGGCTGGGCGAACAGATCACGGAACGCGGTATAGGTAACGGCATCTCCCTGATTATATTTTCAGGCATAGTTGCAGGCTTCCCGGCCGCGGTCCTCAACACCTTCCGTCTCATGGGAACCGGTGAGCTGGCCCCGTTTTTCATGGTCATCCTGGTCGCTTTGATGATTTTCGTAGTGGGGTTTATCGTCTTTGTTGAACGGGGGCAGAGACGGATTCCCGTCCAATATGCGAAACGGGTGGTGGGTCGCCGCATGTACGGGGGGCAGAGCACCCATCTGCCGCTGAAGGTGAACACAGCCGGCGTGATTCCGCCGATCTTTGCTTCCTCCATAATCATGTTTCCGGCGACAATAGCCAACTTCATGAACGTACAAGAGTTCCCCTGGCTCCAGCATATAGTAACCTTTCTGTCCCCGGGGCATATCGTTTATACCCTGATATTTGTGGCTTTCATAATCTTTTTCTGTTATTTTTATACCGCCGTAAACTTCAACCCGGTGGATGTGGCCGACAACATGAAGAAGTACGGCGGGTTCATACCCGGAATCCGCCCGGGCAAAAACACGGCCGAGTATATCGACCGGGTCCTGACGAGGCTGACCTTCAGCGGCGCCCTATACGTGTCGGCCGTCTGCGTTCTGCCGGAGATCCTGATTTTCAAGGCCAATGTGCCCTTTTATTTCGGCGGCACGGCATTGCTCATTGTGGTGGGAGTGGCCATGGACACGGCAAATCAGATAGAGTCCCACATGCTCAGCAGGCACTATGAGGGATTCATGAAAAAGGGGCTTGGGAAACACCGTTGATGGGCTTGCCTCTCTGCGCTGAAACGGCCGGTTTAATCGAAAGAATTTCACGAAGTTGACGACCACACTCTAGAGTGAGAATATGGCCAAAGAAGATGCAATTTCGGCACAGGGCACGGTGATCGAGACACTACCCAATGCCATGTTCAAGGTGGAACTCGAGAATGGGCATCGAGTGCTGGCGCATATATCAGGAAAGATGCGAATGCATTACATCAAGATACTGCCGGGAGACAAGGTACAGGTGGAACTCTCTCCCTATGATTTATCCCGAGGCCGCATAGTGTATCGAGGACTGGCCAAGAAATAGCAGATAAAAATTAAAATCGAAAAGACACGGGAGTTAGACACGGGTACCCGGGAGAACATGAAATGAAAGTCAGGAGCTCAGTAAAAAAGATCTGTAAAAAGTGTAAAATAGTTCGCAGAAAAGGGACTGTTAGGGTGATTTGTGAGAACGCACGTCATAAGCAGCGTCAGGGTTAGTTTT
>CAYVDE010000059.1:0-6756 GCA_964450535.1 uncultured Desulfobacterales bacterium | reverse complement strand
AGGAGTTAAAAATTGGCCAGAATAGCCGGTGTTGATTTGCCGAAGAACAAGAGAATCGAGATCGCCCTGACCTATATCTTTGGTATAGGAAGGAGTTCTTCTCAGAAAATTCTCACGGAAGCCCAGGTCGACTGGAGCACGAACACGAATGATCTGACCGAGTCCGAGATCACCGGCATTCGGAGGGTAATCGACGAGAAGCACAAGGTGGAAGGGGATCTCAGAAGAGAAGTCTCCATGAACATCAAGCGATTGATGGATCTTGGGTTGTACCGCGGCCTGAGGCATAGAAAGGGACTTCCGGTACGGGGCCAGAGGACGAGCACCAATGCCCGTACGCGCAAGGGACCCAGGCGATCCGCCATCGGAAGAAAAAAGAAGTAACCGCACCCTGAGGTGGGAGAATATGGCGAAGGCGACTAGAAAGAAGACAAAGGTAAAAAAAGAAAAAAAGAACGTACCCACGGGAATCATTCACATCCAGTCCACGTTCAACAACACCGTCATCACGGTCACTGACAATGACGGCAACGTTATAGCCGCCTCCAGCGCCGGAAGACAGGGGTTTAAGGGCTCCAGGAAGAGCACGCCTTTCGCGGCCCAGTTGGCCGGCAAGGATGCCCTGAAGCAGGCCATGGACCAGGGAATGAAGTCCGCGGAAGTGCGGGTGAAAGGCCCGGGTGTGGGCCGGGAAGCGGCCCTCAGGGCCCTCCAGGTGGACGGGTTTTCGGTGACCATGATTCGTGATGTGACTCCGATCCCGCACAACGGCTGCAGGGCCCCCAAGCGTCGGCGGGTCTAGTTTTCCCCCGGGAACAGGGGGCGGGATCATCCCGGCCGGCGGAGTTCTTTTTGATGGGACTCAACAGCCGGCAGACAACACCACAAGGATTCAAGGAGAAGCAGTTTTGGCCAGATACACCGGTTCATCGTGCAGGCTGTGCCGGCGGGAGAACTTGAAGCTATTCCTCAAGGGGGACCGCTGCTACGGGGATAAATGCGCTTTTGAGAGGCGGCCCTATGTGCCGGGTCAACACGGACAGAGGCGTGGCGGGAAAATATCGGACTACCGGGTCCAATTGAGAGAAAAGCAGAAGGTGAAGCGGATCTACGGGGTCCTTGAAAAGCAGTTTCGGAAATACTACCAGAATGCCGAAAAACATAAGGGCATCACCGGAACCACTCTCCTCATAATGCTCGAGAGCCGGCTGGACAACATGGTATACCGAATGGGGTTCGCAGCATCCAGAAATCAGGCCCGCCAGCTTGTGCGGCACAGCCACTTCCGTGTTAACGGCAGAAAAGTGAACATCCCCTCCTTTCAGGTCAAGGTCGGGGATACCATAGAGGTCAAGGAGTCGAGCAGGAAGGCGCCCCAGATCTCCGAGGCCATGGAGACCGTGGTGAGAAGAGGGGTTCCCAACTGGCTGGAGGTCGACAAGGAGAACTTCAAGGGGACATTGAAGGCGCTTCCGAATCGCGAAGACCTGACAATGCCGATCCAGGAACAGCTCATTGTGGAGCTGTACTCCAAATAGCCGGAACGGCGGTTCTCTCGGCGTTTCTCCCTGGAGAGTTATGATGCCAGGGACTTCAGGACGAATTGGGGGATATTGTTGGCTGATCTAAAAGCAAGAAACTGGCGGGAGTTGATTAGGCCCAAGGCGATTGTGATAGACGAAGACAGCCATACGCAAACGTATGGCAAGTTCGTCTGCGAACCACTGGAGCGGGGGTTTGGAATCACGATCGGGAACTCGCTGAGACGGATCCTTCTGTCCTCTCTTCAGGGCGCCGCCATTACTTCGGTGCAGATCGAAGGGGTGGCCCATGAGTTCACCACCGCTCCAGGCGTTCTGGAAGACGTCACGGACATTATTCTGAACCTGAAAGAGGTCAAGCTCAAACTGATTGACATCGAGGAGGCGGTAATCCGCCTCTCCGCAAAGGGCGAAGGGGTTGTCAAGGCCAAGGACATTCAGGCCGACGGCTCCGTGAAGATCCTGACTCCGGACCAGCACATCGCCACCCTCAACAAGGAGGGTTCGCTGGACATGGAAATGACGGTTCGGATGGGAAAAGGATACGTACCCGCTGAGAAAAATAAAGGTAAAGATGAGAGAATCGGTATCATACCCATTGATGCCGTGTTCTCTCCCATAGAGAGGGTCAATTATGTCATTTCCAATGCCCGTGTCGGGCAGATCACCGATTATGACAAGCTGACCCTTGAAATCTGGACGGATGGGAGTATTCTTCCCGAAGACGCGGTGGCCTTTGCGGCAAAGATCCTCAAGGAGCAGATGACGCCGCTCATAAATTTTGAGGAGGAACCTGAGCCGGACGAAGAGGACGACGAAGAGGAAGAGGAGAAGCTCAACGAGCACCTATTTCGTTCCGTTTCCGAACTGGAGCTGTCCGTACGTTCGGCCAACTGCCTGAAGAACGCGAATATCACCCTGATCGGTGAGCTGGTCCAGAAGACCGAGAACGAGATGCTCAAGACCAAAAATTTCGGTCGGAAATCCCTGAACGAGATCAAGGAGATCCTTTCTGAAATGGGTCTTTCCCTTGGTATGAAGCTGGATAACTTTCCGGCGGACGGCATACCGGAGCTGCCGGAGGAGAGTACGGAAGAAGAGGATTCGGATCAATGAGGCACCAGAAAGCACGAAAACGACTGGGCAGCAGCTCGAGCCACAGAAAGGCGACGCTGAGAAACATGGTCACCTCCCTGTTCAAGCACGGGCAACTGGAGACCACTCACGCCAAGGCCAAACAGCTCAGGCCGGTTGCCGAGAAGATGATCACGCTGGCCAAGCGCGGCGATCTCCATGCCCGGAGGCAGGCCCTTTCCTTTATCCAGGAGAAAGCAGTCTCACACCGGCTCTTCGGCGAGATCAAGGACCATTATCTGGATCGCCAGGGGGGGTACGTCCGAATCGTCAAAAAGGGCATTCGAAAGGGCGACGGGGCACCTGTATCCATCATTCAGCTCCTCCATGCCCTGGAACAAGGGAAGAAACGAGGCGGGAAAAAAGCAAAGACCTCACCCGCCAAGCAGGAAGGGAAAGATGCAGCGGCCCCCATGGCACCGGGTCCGACCTGATTCAGGGCTGCATTGTAATAAATAACCGTTGGGGTCATGACGCCACACACTTAAACAATGAAAGATAAAAGATTCACCCGATGCAAATGGCTGAATCATCCTTCACCATAAAGGAAACCTCCTTGTCATCAAGGGCAAGGAGGTTTTTTTTATCCGGAGAGCCGGCGTGAGCACATTTCAGCACAAGGACCTCTTGAGCATGGGGCAGTTGTCGGTCGAGGACATAAACCTTGTCCTGGACACGGCCGAATCACTAAAGGAGATATCCCTTCGGGAGATCAAGAAAGTCCCTACACTTCGGGGCAAGAGCGTTATCCACTTTTTCTACGAACCGAGTACCAGGACCCGCACGTCGTTCGAGATGGCGGCAAAGCGCCTGAGCGCGGATACCATGGGCCTCTCAGCCTCTGGAAGCAGTATTGTGAAGGGCGAGACCCTGATCGATACGGCGAGAAACCTTCAGGCCATGAACCCGGATCTGATTGTCATACGCCATTCCGCCACCGGCGCGCCCCACCTGCTGGCAAGAGAGGTTGCCGCGTCTGTTATCAACGCGGGGGACGGCATCAATGAGCACCCTACCCAGGCCCTTCTCGACCTGTACACCATCCGGGAAAGAAAGGGGCGCATCAAGGGGCTTGACGTGGCCATCATAGGGGACATATCCCACAGCCGGGTGGCCAGGTCCAACATCATGGGTCTTCGCAAGATGGGCGCCAGGGTGACCATATCAGGCCCGCCCACCATGATCCCCTATGAGGCGGAATCCCTGGGGGTGGAGGTGGTCAACGACCCTGTCAAGGCCGTCCGGGGCAAGGACGTGATCATGATGCTCCGCATACAGTTGGAGCGGCAGAGCCGTGTGCTCTTTCCGAGCGTCCGGGAGTATGCCTCGTTTTTCGGTCTCAACGAGGCGAGGATGAAGCACGCGAAAAAGGATGTCATCATCATGCACCCGGGCCCCATGAACCGGGGCGTTGAAATATCATCAGAGGTGGCTGACGGGCCCTACAGCGTCATTCTGGACCAGGTGGCGAACGGCGTGGCGATTCGCATGGCCCTGTTGTACCTTTTGATTGGAGGATCCAGGCGTGGCGATATGGATTAGGGGGGGAAGGGTCGTTGACCCTCTTGCCGGGACTGTCGAGGAGCAGGATGTGGTGGTTGAGCGCGGCCGCATTCAGGGGCTTTTCCCGCCGGACGGATTCAAGGAAGACGGCCCGCGGCTTCGAAAAGTCGAGGCGCAGGGCCGGCTGGTGGTCCCGGGACTGGTGGACATGCACGTACACCTGCGCGAACCCGGGCATGAATACAAGGAGACAGTGGCGTCCGGGGCCGGGGCCGGCGTGGCCGGGGGCTTCACTGCGCTGGCCTGCATGCCCAACACTGATCCTGTGAACGACAACCGTTCGATCACCGAGTTCATACTTGGACAGGCCCGGGCCGCGAACCTGGCCCGGGTCTATCCGATTGCCGCTGTCACACAGGGCCAGAAAGGGGAGGCCCTTACAGAGTTCGGCGATCTCAAGGCCGCCGGGGCGGTGGGCCTTTCCGACGACGGATTTCCGGTCGCAAACAGCGAGGTCATGAGAAGAGCCCTGGAGTATGCCCGCTATTATGGACTCGCGGTCATCTCCCACTGTGAGGACCGCACCCTTTCTGCTGGAGGGGCCATGCATGAAGGCACGGTCTCCTCGCGCATCGGGCTTCCGGGCATTCCGGCGGCCTCGGAAGAGATCATGGTCTACAGGGAGATCGCCCTGTCGCGACTCACCGGCTGCCCGGTCCACATCGCCCATGTCAGCACCGAGGGATCGGTGTCCCTGATCCGGCGGGCCAAGGAGGACGGCCTCAATGTCACGGCCGAGACCGCGCCCCATTACTTCACCCTGGATCATACGGCGGTTGAGGGCTATCGCACGGACGCCAAGATGAACCCGCCCCTCAGAAGACCCGAGGACGTGGAGGCCATAATGCTGGGTATAAAGCAGGGCGTTATTGACGCAATAGCAACCGACCACGCCCCTCACAGCCCGCTTGAAAAAGACGTGGAGTTCGAACAGGCGGCGTTCGGCATCATAGGGCTGGAGACGGCCCTTCCCCTGACCCTGGCACTGGTGGAAAAAGGCGTGCTGAGCCTGCCGGATGCGGTCAAGATGATGAGCCTGAATCCCTCACGCCTGCTCGGAGTGGAGGGCGGCCTTCTTAAACAAGGTGTTCCGGCGGATCTCACGGTGATCGACCCGAGTGCCCAATACACCCTTTCACACAAAGACATCCAATCCAGAAGCAAGAATTCCCCGTTTATAGGCAGGCCCCTAAAGGGGCGGGCCGAGCTCACCATGGTCGGAGGGCGGATTGTCTGGGACAGAGACCCATCGCATACTCGTGGTTGACGATGAGCGAAGCATGCTGGAATTCCTTGAAATCCTTCTTGCAGGAGAAGGATACGAGGTGTCCCTTGCCGTGAGCGGCGAGCAGGCCTTCAAGCACCTGGAAGAGGAACGCTTCGACCTTGTCATAAGCGATATACGCATGAAGGACATCGACGGCATCCAGGTCCTCAAAAAGGCCAAGGCCATCGATCCTGACACCTTGGTGCTTATGATCTCGGCCTTTGCCTCGGCAGAGAGCGCTGTGGAGGCCATGAAGGAAGGGGCCTACGACTACATACCCAAGCCCTTCAAGGTCCGCGAGTTCAAGAAGATAGTTAAAGACTGCCTTCGGGCCAGGCGGGCCGGCGAGCCCGGCCGGGACAAGCACAAGGAAGAAGAGCACCTGCACTTCGGGTGCCTGGTGGGTGAGAGCCCGCAGATGAAGAGGGTGTACGACCTTGTTGAGAGGGTGGCTCAAACCCGCAGCAACATCCTGATCTCAGGTGAGAGCGGTACGGGCAAGGAGCTTGTGGCCCGGGCAATACACCGCCGCAGCGCCCGCAGCGACAAGCCCTTTGTGGTGATCAACTGCGCGGGCATTCCTGAAAGCCTCATCGAGAGCGAGCTCTTCGGCTACCGCAAGGGCGCCTTTACAGGCGCGGCCGCAGACAAGAACGGCCTGTTTGACGCGGCCCACGGCGGTACCGTGTTTTTCGACGAGATAGGTGAGCTGCCGCCCACCATTCAGGTGAAGCTGCTTCGCGTCATACAGGAGCGCACCTTCACGGCTGTCGGCGGCACCGATGAAAGGACCGTGGACGTCCGCTTCATCTCGGCCACCAACAAGGACCTGGAAAACGAGGTCATTGACAAGCGGTTCCGCGAGGACCTATACTTCCGCCTGAACGTCATTCAGATCTCCATGCCGCCACTCCGAGACAGGCAGGGCGATCTTGCACATCTCTCACGGCACTTTCTGGAGAAGTACTCCAGGGACCTTGGCAAGGATGTAAAAAAAATCAGCGCGTACGCCATGGATATCCTCCAGCAGTACACCTTCCCTGGAAACGTGCGCGAACTGGAGAACATCATAGAGCGAAGCGTGGCCCTGGAGGCCTCAAACATAGTACTACCCGAGAGCCTGACCCTGTCCCACTTCAAGCAGCAGGGCAAGGCAGAGGAGTGGCGCAAGCGCCGGACCGACCTGACCGACGAGGGAATCCATCTGGACACTGCCCTTGAGGACATTCAGCGGGAGTACATATCCCAGGC
>CAYVDE010000058.1:0-18651 GCA_964450535.1 uncultured Desulfobacterales bacterium | reverse complement strand
TTGACAAAAAATCCTCATTTCTGAATTGGAAACTTGCTAGTGCCCAAAAAGCGTTCCCGGATAGGCACGAGTTAGTTTTCCATGGATACCTTGAAAGGAGCCGCTCATGCCAGGACACGAAATCATCGGAGACGAGGAAAAGAAAGAAATACTGGAGGTCTTGTCCAGAAAGGTCCTTTTCAGGTACGATTTCGACGCTCAGAGACAGGGGATTTACAAGGTCGAGGAGTTCGAGCGGGAGTTTTCGCGATACTGCGGGGTCAAGCACGCCCTTGCCGTGTCCTCGGGGACCGCCGCGCTCAGGGTCGCGCTGGCCGCCCTGGGAATCGGTCCCGGCGATGAAGTGATCACGCAGGGTTTTACCTTTGTGGCCACCTGGGAGGCCGTCCTGGACGCGGGGGCCGTCCCTGTTTTCGCTGAAATAGACGACACGCTCTGCCTGGACCCTGCCGACATGGAAGCACGGCTGACTCCGAGAACCAGGGCCGTCATACCTGTGCACATGTGCGGGGGCCAGGCGCGCATCCAAGAGATCGTATCAACAGCCGATCGCCATGGGGTTCCCGTGATAGAGGACACTGCACAGTCCTGCGGGGCAAAAATCCACGGAAAAGCCCTGGGTTCTTTGGGAAAGCTTGGGACCTTCTCCTTTGACTCTGTCAAGACCATCACCACGGGCGAAGGCGGCATGGTGATCACCGACGACCAAGAGCTGTACACAAGGGCCTCCGAATACCACGACCACGGCCATGACCACGACCCCGCCTTGTCCAGAGGGCTCGAGAAAAGGCGTTTCATCGGCTTCAACTACCGCATGATGGAACTCCAGGGGGCCCTGGGCCTGGCCCAGCTGCGGAAGCTGGATCCGGTTATCCTAAAGCGGCAGAGAAAAAACAAGCGCGCACTCAGGGAGGCCCTGGCCGAACACAAGGGAATCACCTTTAGAGCCCTTCCCGACCCTGACGGTGACAGCGCCACGTTCCTTGTCTTTTTCCTCCCAACCGCGGAACAGGCACGGGAGTTCAACCGCGTCTTGGCCGAGGAGGGGGCCGGGGCCGTTTACTGGTACGACAACCTCTGGCATTACTACGACAAATGGGAACATTTGCTGGAAGCCAAGACCCCGCTCGTTGGTGGATGGCCGTTTAAGACGCCGGCCGGGGAATCGCGGTGCGCCTTCAACCCCGGCGACCTCCCGCGGACAGCGGAACTACTCTCCCGCGCGCTGACCATTCCGATTCAGATCCACATGGACGAGCAGATCCCTGTTATTCTCGGAGCCATTGAAAAAGCGGCCCGCAAGGCCTTGTGAATCCAGAGCCGCGGCGTCCCTTCCTGAAAGACCCGGTTCCCCGCCCAGGCCGTACCGGGCTGTGAGGTCCCCATGAAGATCGCCTTGAGCCAGACCAACCCCGTCATCGGCCATTTCGAGCACAACATGGGGTTGATGCGCCAAAGTGTTGAGAAGGCCGAGGCCCTGGGCTGTTCCCTGGTGATATTCCCCGAACTCAGCATCATGGGATATCCCCCCAGGGACCTCCTGGAGCGGCCCGCTTTTATTCGCGAAAGCCTCCTGGCACTGGAGCGCTTTGCTCTCGAGGTGCGGGGACTCCACGCAGTATGCGGGTTTGCTGAACCATCGCACAGGAGCGAAGGCGCCCGGCTGATCAACGGGGCGGCCCTTCTGGGTTCGGGCCGCATACTGGCGCGTGGCGGCAAGCGCCTACTGCCCTCCTATGATGTATTTGACGAGATGCGCTACTTCGAACCCGCTGCACAGAGCCTGCGATTCGAACTCGAAGGCCTCACCTTCGGCGTCACTGTGTGCGAGGACATCTGGAACGTGGGGGACATCGAGGGTGTGCCGCGGTATGACCTGCATCCGGTTGAAGACCTTGTTCAAGAGGGGATGGACGTCCTCGTAAACATCTCGGCATCCCCCTTCACCATGGGCAAGCCCACCCTCCGGACGAACATCCTCAAACTTCTTTCCACCGCACACAGGATCCCGATTATCTATTGCAACCAGGCGGGCGGTAACGACGACCTCATCTTTGACGGTTCCAGCATGGTCCTGGACCGGACAGGCAGGCTCGTCCACTCAGCTCCGGAGTTCGAGGAGGCACTCCTGGTCTGGGACACGGAGCGGGAGGGGACTGAAGTTTCCGATCCATGGCTGGAAAGAGAAGAATCCATACTCAAAGGGCTGGTCATGGGCACGAGGGACTACACCCTCAAGTGCGGTTTCAAGCGGCTCCTCATCGGGCTGAGCGGCGGGCTGGACAGCTCCCTGGTGGCTGTGATCGCATCCAGGGCCGTTGGAGCGGAAAACGTGACCGGCGTGTCCCTGCCCTCTGAATACACCTCATCCATGAGCCGGGAAGACGCCCGCCTGCTGGCTGAAAACCTCGGCATCCGTTTCGAGGAAATCCCGATTCAGGGACTCTTCGAGGCCTTCAGGGGGTCTTTAGACCCTGTGTTCCGGGGATTAAAAGAGGACGAGACCGAGGAGAACATTCAGGCGAGGGTCAGGGGGACACTACTCATGGCCATGTCCAACAAGCTGAACGCCCTCCTGCTTTCCACAGGCAACAAGTCGGAACTGGCCATGGGATACTGTACCCTGTACGGAGACATGAGCGGGGGCCTTTCCGTGATCTCTGACTTGCCCAAGACGCTCTGTTACCGGATGGCTCACTTCATCAACCGCCGAAAGGAAATAATTCCCGGCCGAGTCATACAAAGGCCCCCTTCGGCCGAGCTGCGGCCCGGCCAGACCGACCAGGATGTCCTGCCGCCCTATGAGGTGCTGGATCAAATACTGGAACTGGCGGTGGAAAAAGGCCTGTCACAAGGAGAAACCATTTCAAGGGGTTTTGATCCGGCCGTTGTCGCCGATGTGTTCAGGCGGCTGAACCGGAACGAGTACAAGCGCCGCCAGGCCCCTCCCGGCCTAAAGGTGACTACCAAGGCCTTCGGCTACGGGAGGAGATACCCGATCGCACGCGGGGGAACGGATTTCTGATCCTTTTCCGCTTGCGTCTTTTCGGGACAAGAACACGAAGGAGACGCTTTTAAATGGGTTTTACGAAAGAAACAAGGAATTGAATGATGCGATCAGACTCAATGAAAAAAGGAACCGAACGGGCGCCTCACCGATCCCTCTTCAAGGCCATGGGTCTCACCCGTAACGAGATCGACCGCCCTATAATAGGAATTGCCGGCTCATTCAATGAACTGATTCCCGGTCACCTGCACCTCAACGAAATCACGGAGGCGGTCAAAGCGGGCGTCCGCCTGGCCGGCGGGACCCCTCTTGCCTTTTCCACCATAGGAGTCTGCGACGGCATCGCCATGGGACACGAGGGCATGCGTTATTCTCTCCCCTCCCGCGAACTCATAGCGGACAGCGTGGAACTCGTGGCCCGGGCCTACCCCTTTGATGGACTGGTGCTCGTGGGAAACTGCGACAAGATCGTACCGGGCATGCTCATGGCCATGCTGCGCCTTGACATCCCGTCGGTCTATGTCAGCGGGGGTCCCATGCTCGCAGGCCGAATGGGGGAAAAGGCCGTGGACCTTGTAACGGTGTTCGAGGCGGTAGGAGCCGTTCATCGTGGAACCATGGAAGAAGAAGAGTTCAGGGAGCTCGAAGACTGCGCCTGCCCGGGCGTGGGTTCCTGTTCAGGGATGTTCACGGCCAACTCCATGAACTGCCTGGCCGAGGCCCTGGGCCTGGCCCTCCCGGGCAACGGCACCATCCCGGCAGTGTGGGCCGCAAGGCGGCGGCTCGCCAGGGATGCGGGCATGCAGGTCATGTCCCTGGTCGAGAAAGACATCCGCCCGAGATCCATCGCCACAAAAGAGGCCTTTCGCAATACCATATGTGTGGAAATGGCCCTGGGAAGCTCCACCAACACGGTACTCCACCTGCCGGCCATTGCAGCGGAGGCGTCCGTGCCTCTTCCGCTCGACCTTTTCAACGAGATCAGCGGGCTTACACCCAACCTCTGCCGGATCGCCCCTGCCGGCCCCCATCATCTCGAGGATCTACACCGGGCCGGAGGCGTGCCCAGGGTCTTGAGCGAACTCAGCCAAAAACAGGGGTTGTTGCATTTGGAAGCGTCCACAGTGAGCGGGCTCACCATCAAAGAGATAGCGGAATCAGCCCCTATCGGCGATCCCGAAGTGGTCCGCCCTTTAAAGCGACCGTTCTCCGAGGATGGCGGGCTGGCGGTGCTCTACGGGAATCTGGCCAATGACGGCGCCGTGGTGAAAAAATCCGCGGTGGACCCCAAAATGCTGGTCCACTCCGGACCTGCCCGCGTGTTCGACAGTGAGGAAGAGGCCATGGAGGCCATACTGAACGGCCGCATCAATAAAGGCGACGTGGTGGTCATACGCTACGAGGGGCCAAAGGGCGGTCCGGGCATGCGGGAAATGCTGTCCCCTACATCTTCTCTGGCCGGAGCGGGCCTGGACAGGGACGTGGCCCTGATCACGGACGGCCGTTTCTCCGGCGGGACCCGCGGGGCCGCCATCGGCCATGTATCGCCCGAGGCCCAGGAAGGAGGCACCATCGCGGCCGTAAGAGAAGGGGATGTCATTGAGATCGACATTCCGAACCGGAGCCTTGCGGTCCGGCTCACTGACGACGAGATCCAATCAAGGCTCGCCCTGTGGAACCGGCCTCCTTACCGGATCCGTACGGGATACCTCAACCGCTACGCCCGCCGGGTGTCCTCTGCCGGCACGGGTGCTGTCTTCCGGGAGAATGAATAGCCCGCGGCTACTTGCTCCTGTTTTCAGGCCGAAGCCTTCGCACGGCCGCACCGGCCGTCCACATCTCGGAGTTGCGGATCTCGTCCAGTTCCTTCTGTAGCCTTTGGCGGTAGTCAGGAGCGCTGTTGGCCTCGAGCACGATTCGGGTCTCCTCTCCCGACGCAACGCTGTCGTAAAGCCCTTCAAAGACCGGCGCAACCGCTTCTCGAAAACGGTGCCTCCAGTCGAGCGCCCCCCTCTGGGCCGTGGTGCTGGTGTTGGCATACATCCAGTCCATGCCGTTTTCAGCCACCAGGCGTATCAGGCTTTGGGTGAGTTCCTCCACGGTCTCGTTGAATGCCTCGCTGGGCGTGTGCCCGCGGCCCCTGAGCAAGTTATACTGGGCCTCCATGATCCCGGCCAGTGCCCCCATGAGAACGCCTCGTTCCCCGACCAAATCGCTGAACACCTCCTTTTCAAAGGTGGTAGGAAAGAGATACCCGGACCCTATGGCAATCCCTGTGGCAAGGGCCCGCTCCTCCGCACGTCCGGTGGCGTCCTGAAAAACCGCATAGCTGGCGTTGATTCCGCTGCCGTCCAGAAAGTTGGTTCGCACGGTCCGGCCGGAACCCTTGGGCGCCACCAGGATCACGTCCACGTCTTTAGGCGGCACCACGCCGGTCTGGTCCCTGTAGGTGACCGCGAAACCGTGGCTGAAGTAGAGTGCGTCTCCCTTGCTGAGCCGCGCCTTGACTTCCGGCCACACGGCCGTCTGTCCGGCATCGGAAATAAGAAACTGGAGTATGGTCCCCTTCTCGGCCGCCTCCTCCACGGAAAAGAGCGTATCGCCCGGCACAAACCCGTCCTTGACCGCCCTGTCCCATGAATCGCCGCCGGGACGCTGCCCCACAATCACTCGAATCCCGTTGTCCCTCATATTCATGGCCTGCCCCGGCCCCTGTACGCCGTAACCCAGCACGGCCACTGTCTCGTCTTTAAGCACGTCCCTGGCCCTGTCCACAGGAAATTCATCCGACGTGATCACGTTCTCCACAACACCTCCGAAATCTATCTCTGCCATGGTTTTCTCCTTTTTGGTTTTTCCTTTGTTTCCTTCACTTCTCTCTTCCCACCGCCGTCAGTCACCTCTCACATCTTTCTTTCATCCCTTCCCTTGCGAGCGCAATGACGCCGCTCCTGGCAATCTCCTTGATCCCAAACGGCCTGAGCAGGTCCAGAAACGCCTCGATCTTCAGATCATCGCCCGTGATCTCGATCGTGTAGGACTCACGGCCCACATCCACCACCCGGCAGCGAAAAATCCCCGCCAGCCTGTGGATCTCGGCCCGGTGCTCGGGCCTGGCCCGCACCTTGACAAGCGCCAGTTCCCTGTGAACACAAGGCATATCCTCGAAGTCGATGACCTTGACGACATTTATGATCTTGTTCAACTGCTTCTTGATCTGCTCCACAATCGCCTGGTCGCCCTTTGTCATGAGGGTGATCCGGCTGATCCCGCCTTCCGCGGTCTCGGCCACGGCAAGGCTCTCTATGTTGAAGCCCCTTCCGCTGAACAGCCCCGAGATACGAGACAGCACCCCGGGTTCGTTCTGCACCAGCAGGCTCAACACGTGTTTTTCGTTATTTTTTGTGTTCATGTCTCAGGTCCTTCACCAGGGGCACTTAGCTTCTTTGCGAATTACACAAGCAGCATCTCGGTTATAGGCGCCCCTGCGGGCACCATGGGGTAAACACTTTCCTCGGGCTCCACCACAAAGTCCATGATCACAGGTCCCGGCGCAGAAAGCCCTTCTTTTAGAACGCTTTCCACCTCCTCGGGCTTATCTGCACGAAAACCCCTGGCCCCATAGGCCTCGGCGAGTTTCACGAAATCAGGGGCATGGGACATCTGGGTGCATGAGTAGCACCGGTTGTAGAACAACTCCTGCCACTGCCTGACCATGCCCAGATAGCCGTTGTTCAGTATTACGATCTTCACCGGAATGTCGTACTGAACGGCAACGGCCAGCTCCTGAATGTTCATCTGAATGCTCCCGTCACCGGCGATGTCCACAACGACCTTGCCGGGCCTGGCTATCTGGGCCCCCAGGGCCGCCGGCAGGCCGAAACCCATGCACCCCAGCCCCCCTGACGTGATAAAGCAGTTCGGGCCGTTCAGGTGGTAGTACTGGGCCGCCCACATCTGGTTCTGACCCACCTCAGTGGTGATGACCGCATCGCCGCCGGTGAGCCGGTGCAGCGTCTCCACCACGTACTGGGGCTTGATTACATCCTTTTGTTCGTAGGAAAGGCGGTTCATGTCCTTCCACGCCTGAATCTGATCGAACCACGGCCTCCTCTTTTCTTCCAGGTCACCCAACTCCTCCGTCTCCAGGTACTCGAGCATTCTCTCGAGGGTGCGCCCGCAGTCCCCGACAACAGGCACCGCCACGGGAATGTTCTTTCGAATGGACGTGGGATCGATGTCAATGTGAATGATCCTGGCGTTGGGCGCGAACTCATCCGTCTTTCCGGTGACGCGGTCATCGAAACGCACGCCTATTGCGATCATGAGGTCACACTCGGCCGTAGACATGTTGGCACGGTATGTCCCGTGCATGCCGATCATTCCGAGCCAGCGGGGATCACCGGCCGGGAAGGCCCCAAGCCCCATGAGGGTCGTGGTGACAGGGGCATGGATGGTCTGGACAAACCTGGTGAGCTTATCGGAGGCGCGGGAAAGGATCACGCCGCCGCCCGCGAACACCAGGGGCTTTTCGGCCTGCTTTATCAGTTTCACCGCCTTTTGCACCTGCTTGACGTTGGGCTCGTAGGTGGGGCTGTAAGACTTCAGCCGGATCGCCTCCTCCGGCCTGTACTCGGTCTTGGCCTGGATCAGGTCCTTGGGCAGGTCCACGAGCACCGGCCCCGGTCGGCCGGACCTGGCGATGTGAAAGGCCTCCCTGAGGACACGCGACAGGTCGCGCACGTCCTTCACCAGGTAATTGTGCTTTGTACAGGGACGTGTGATTCCCATTATGTCCACCTCCTGAAAGGCGTCATTGCCGATCAGGCTGGTGGGGACCTGACCGGTGAGGACCACCAGGGGTGACGAGTCCATGTAGGCGGCGGCAATGCCGGTGACGGTGTTGGTGGCGCCCGGGCCCGATGTCACCAGGCACACTCCCACCTTTCCGGAGGCGCGCGCATATCCGTCGGCCGCATGCACCGCCCCCTGTTCGTGGCGTGCGAGGATGTGACGTATATCAGTCCTGCTGAGCTCATCATAAATGTCAAGGACCGCTCCTCCGGGATACCCGAAAACACACTCCACCCCCTCCCTTCGAAGGACGTCGAACAGTATCTGCGCCCCGGTGAGCTCATGGACCGCTTCCGTTCGCAATCCTTGAGTTTTGAGTGTGGAGACTATTTGCGGCCTGGTCCCTGCCTGTGTCGCTGGTTTTAACTTAGGTTCCGCCTGGTTCATTATTCAGCTCCTTTTCCCCAAAAAAAATCCGCTGCCGGGAAGGCCTGGCAGCGGATCTTGTCGTTAAAACTCTAAATCACGATCAAGTCATTGTCAGGCCCCCGGAATCGGGTCCGAGTACGCGTACGTATACGCGTACCGCATGCAACAAGGATACGAGGACCCTTGTTGCCCTGATAATGCTGATCATGCCTGTGTGCGTGGGATTCATTTCATCCTTAAAATGTGAATACTGGATCGAAGTGCGTATTTACCCGGAAACCAGTCCGGTTGTCAAGAAGAAATGTTTTGCAAGGATCGGCCGCAATTCGTATTCCACTACTTGCTGTCAAAGACCGTGACGCCGTCCCAGTCCGCAGGAAGCGGGTGGTCGCGCATTGAGCTGATGCGCCTTAAATAGAGCCGGGAAGGCTCGTCCTCGGGGTCCGTTTTCAGCGCCTCATTGAACGCCTCCTCCGCCTCGGCCCATGTCCCTCCCCTGTAAAGGGCCAGGCCCTCCTCAAAGACCCGAATCAATTCATTAAAAGCCGCGTCCGACTCAGCCCGCAATCCCGCCAGCTCGTATATGGCGACGGCGCGATCCTTTCCCTTGACCCTTACCCTGTCCAGTTCACGAAGCAGAAACCTTTCGTCCAGTTCTTTTGCGGTGTCGCCGCTCATGATCACCGTGGTCCCGTAGTGTTTGTTCAGCCCCTCCAGCCTCGAGGCGAGGTTCACCGTGTCCCCGATCACGGTGTAATCCATGAAGCTCCGGCTTCCAAGATTTCCCGCCGTGACCTGGCCTGAATTGAGGCCGACTCCCATGGCGAGCCGCTCCACTCCCTTGACCTCCCCTCGTTCCCTGAGCGCCTTCAGTTCCCTTTTCATGTCCATGGCGGTCAGGGCGGCGTTTGTCGCGTGGTCCGGCATTTGACCCGGGGCGCCGAAAAAGGCCATGACAGCGTCGCCCATGAGTTTGTCCAGGGTGCCGCCGTGGCGGAAAACAGCGGGGATCATGGCATCGAAGTAGTTGTTCAGCAAACGGCTGGTCTCCTGAGGGGTCAGATTTTCAGAAATCGAAGTGAAACCGCGCAGGTCTGTAAAAAGCACGGTCACCTCAGCACTTCGCCCTTCGAGGCTGATGTCCATATCTCCGCGAAGCAGTTCGTCGACCACGCCCTGAGAGACGTACTTTCCGAAGAGGCCCGTCACCATGCGCGCCCGCTTTCTGCTGTAGGCCCGCTGAACACTTATGCCCGCCACATATTGTGCGCCGAGCACCGTAAGAACAGGCGCCACCTCAACCCACACGAGATCATTGACAAAGGCTCTATGAACCAGGAACAGGAGTGCCGCGGCAACCGCGACAAGGATACCGAACCCCCAAAACGCGCCGGGCCGTTGCGGATAAAACAGGAGGCCCAGCAGTCCGGCAAGAAAGATGAGAAGCGACACCACAAAGGGATCGGCCCGGCTGATGAACGAGTCATTCAGAATGGTTTCGATGGCGTTGGCGTGACAGGCCACCCCGGGTGTCTTGTGTTCGAATTCACCGGTGAGTATCTTTCCGAAAGCCTCGCCGTATTGCTCCTCCAGGCCGGAAAAAGCGGAAAACGGCGTTGTGAAAAAATCCTTATCCGTGGCCAGGACACTTCCGATCAGGACAATCCTGCCCTTTACGCTCCCTGTGGGAAACCGCCCCTTCACAACGTCAGCATAGGACAGACGGGTGAAGACCTCGGCCCCTCCCGCGTAGTTTATCCTCAGATCCGGATAGGGAAGCCGGAGCTTCGGGCCCAACGGCTCTCCTAGATAGAAATGGTCCTCTTGAGAAAAGTCGAGAGAAAAGTCGAGATCCATGAATGCACGCACCATCTCCAGGGAGAAGCTGGGATAAACCGCAATTCCCTCATCGGCAGGCTTTATACTGAGGAAAGGTATCTTGCGAAGCACCCCGTCCCGGTCCGAAACCATGTTGACGAAGCCGTCCCCGATCATGGCATCCTGAAACACGGGCAGGGGACGGACCTCACCGCGGCCTTCAGTAGCCACAAACCAGGCCAGGACCACATTTGAGCAGGCCTCTAAAGCTGCTGCCAGTTCCAGGTCTTCGGACGGATCTTCCGCGGGCGCAAAAAAAACCATGTCCAGACCGATCACCTCGGCACCGGCAGCACAAAGGTTCTCCAGGGCCCGGGCCATCTGTTTCCGGCTCCAGAACCCCCTTTTCCGGCCGAGCTCTTCGGAACTGTCCTGGTCCAGGAGGACTAGTGAGACTTTCCCGGACACGGCATCGGGACCGCGCCATTGAAAGTGCTTGTCGTAAAGGACGTTGTCGGCACGGCTGAAACCGCCCCATTGGTAGGTCAAAAAGGCGAGCGATGAAATCAGCAAAGTGAGGCACAGGGAAAGGAGGACATGGTTCCGGATGAGGCGGCCCTGAGGTTGCGTTGATTTCAGTGTCCGGGCCACATGCTTGGGCTCCATCGGTATCCTGTGGAAGGGTAGCGTTTGAGCTGAAAAGCGGTTTAGATCAAAGCCGCCTGGAACCGAAGGCCTTTGTAAACGCCTTTTCCGGGACCGGAAGCTGTCCCTCGATGCCGCCTACGGTACCGGAGACGATCACAATTACACGGCAGTCCTTGAGGATGTTGCTGGAGGCGTCCTCCTCCCTGATCTTCCGGGCGTCCTCCTCGCTGATTACCAGGTTGGTCTTACTCAGCCCCTGAGCCCGGGCGGCATCCGTGATGACGAACTGCCCCCGCTTCGCCCTCGTCCGCCTCTCCTGGGCCCAGGCTTCCCTTGTCTGGAACAGGCTGCGCAGTCGCGACATGAATCCCGGCCCACATGACAGGAGGTCATCGTGGGCCCGGCTCAGGTTGACATAACTGGCCATGCCCCTTTCCACCAGTGCCGCCTCCCTGACCGATCCCAGGTCGTAAATGGTATCGCCGGTGGTTGATCTAATCTGAGGGAAGAGGGCCGGGCGCACGAGTTCATCCTGGGGAAGGTTGCGGGCGTCCACCACCAGCCAGGGCAAATCTCCCGCCGGCGGTGCGGTGGGCCTCTGTGTCTCCAGAGGAAAGCGCTCCCAGTCAGAGGGGGTTTCACGGAGATGGGTGATCAACCGCCTGGTCAGGCCTTCCACTCCCTTCAGCGGGGCGCGGTAAGTCACACGGGCATGAGGCTCATCGCCTTTGTCGACCCAGACGGTCTCATGTTCCTCGTAGCGAACCAGGGCGCTCAATTGGATTTCCACCCTGCCGGAGGCGCTAAGGCTTTCCAGTGTTTCGCGCTCATCCAGTCGAACACCGGCCGCCACCTTGAGGATGGACTGAAGCGCCAGGGCCTGAGCCGCACGAAGGGCCCTGGCCCTGGACCCCTGGTTCAGGTGGATGTAACCCTTGCCTACACCATAGACCACACCCTCATCCCAGTCGACCCTCCCGTCCGGATGGGTCTCCACATAGGGGGAAAAAGGGACCTCCTCGGCAGCTGAAGGCAGGGGGTAAAGAGTGGTTGCGGCAAAGACCGCTGACAGCAGAAAAGCCGTGCCCGCAAACCTTACCGCATGATGCAGGAAAACACTCATAACTGTATTCGACGGTCGCGTGACAACCTCTTTTCTCTTGTTTTCACTCTAAAAGACGCCGGTTCTACTTATGCCGGTCAATCTCCTGAACCGACTCCTGCACCAGGCGCTGAACCATTGTGTCCAGGGTGATCCGTTGGCTCTCCGATGAACTGAAACCCAGGACCGATCCTGCCTTGGCGCCCATTTCCATCTTCTGCTCGAAATAGCCGGTGGCCACCTGCTCGGTGGTGGATGCGTCCAGTACCTTGTAGCGCATTCCCACTATCCATATACCGGCCTCCTCTGCGGCGCGAACCGATCGGACGCCCGTCCTCGTCACGGCACCGGTTCGGCCTCCGATCACCGTGCCCAGGATGGAGCCGGCAGCCGCGCCGTCAAACCCACGGGAGGCCTCGGCCACGGGCTCGGCCTTGAGGATGTCGAACTTGACGAACCATTTGGTGGACTTGAATTTCCCCCGCTTGAAACGGTCCAGGGCCTCGGGGTCACCCATATTCGCCGCCAGGGCGATTTCGTCCAGCATGGGCCCAAGATCAGTGCGTTCCAGCACCCTGAAATTGGCTCTGGAGAGTTCGAGTTCGCCGAAATCCGCAATATTGTTGGCGGTGATTCGCTGTACAAACGTGGCATTGTTGCTCTTGATCTGACCGGGCAGCACGATCAGGTGGGGTCCCTGAATGTTGACATTCATGTACTCCACCGGTCTATACATGGCTTCATCGGCCCTGGCATTCACCCTGGCCGAGGGGCTGCTGCCGGGTCCGGTGGTAGTGCACCCCGAAAGAATGCCCATTATAAAAAGCATAACAGCCGCAATTGAAAACCCTCTCATGACTCCTCCTTGCTGGATGGTCGCCCGGGCTCGGTCGCCCGGGGAAAATCCGGTACTCCCGGGTTGACCCTAGAACTCCTCGACCTTCTTAACAGCGCCCTCGCCGGGCTCCTGATCCCCTTCCTCGAGTTCACGAGCGGCGTCGGGGTTGATCTCAGCCACCTTTTTCATTGCGGCCTCGGCCAGGCCCAGGTTCTCCAGGCGGCCCATGGGAGCATCAGAAAGCGATGCGGGCGGCATGTCCTTGAATCTTTG
The DNA here is from genome assembly GCA_964450535.1 of uncultured Desulfobacterales bacterium. Lineage (GTDB taxonomy): Bacteria > Desulfobacterota > DSM-4660 > Desulfatiglandales > HGW-15 > JAIPEI01. The sequence continues at coordinate 5,742 of CAYVDE010000058.1, read as the reverse complement.
AACGACGGCATCCACATCTTCTTCGGCACGAAATGCCAGTTCCACTACTTCGCCACGGGCGGAAGTCAGATGAAACACCTTGGCCTTGAGCTTCCTGTTCAGGGGTTTGACTACGGTGTCGTTTACCACCTGCAAGAAATTCCCCCGCCTTCCTGAAAACTCCACCTCGTAGACCGAGATCCCGTTTGCGTCGAACTCTCTGAGATCCACGTTCAAGACGGGCCGAAGCCCGATCAATTCCTTCCTCAGCAGGACACCCGTGTCATAGTCGGGAAGGCCGCTCACATGCAAATGAAAAACGCCGGCCGGCCGCATCAAGTGGTTCTCAAAAAACTCTTGGGTAAACTCCTCTCCGATGAGCCGCCCGATGTCCTGCAGGGCCTCATCCTCACTGGCCCATCCCTTGCCCTTGGGGATCTTGCTGTTGAAGTAGATCTCCTCACCGGTATCGATCGCCACACACTTGACCGTCCACGAAGTAAGCACGTATTTTGTGAGTTTCAGGCCCGAGGCCTTCAGCGTAACGCTGCGGGGCATGAACTTGGCTTCCCCGCTGATTGTGAAATCCGCGGCCTCATGCCCATCTTCCCGCTCGGACCAGACGCGGTAGCCGAAACCGGCGATCCTCTCCTTGAGCAGGTTCTCCGCTATCAACGAACGCTCCGGAGGCACTCTTGTGTCCCGCTCCGCGTCGCGAACGGAAACAGACACGGCGATCCGGGGGTTCCCGCGCTCCCTGATAAGACTCACCCTTTCGGCCCGGCTCATGCTCTGCAGGGCCTCCCTGACGTCAGTCAGGTAGACCTCGGCCTTTAAAAGGATGTGCATGAAACCATCCTCTCCGATCCAGGGCTCACTCTCCTTTACAACCCTCTTGATGAGGCCCTTGGAGCGTGTGAGAACGCGGTCGTTAATCAATTCATAGTTTTCCACCAGAGTGGAGCTCTCCACGAACGTCCCCACAGCCTTTTCTATCACCTGCCGCCTGGCATCCTCGCGAAGGGCGTCCAGAAGCAGGCCTTTGTCGCTCTGGTAGATCTCGGCGTTGGGATCGGCCAGGCCCTCGGCGGAGACGACTATGGATTCAGCCTGGGCCTGGACCGGACCGGGCGCCGGAAAAAGGGCCAGGCAAAAGGCCGCGGCGAAAAGCAACGCATTTTTTCTTATGCTCATGGCAAACTCCGACTCCCTCCTACCGGGATGCCTGCCCGCAGTAGTCGTGATACAGCCTGGCCACGGCCAGGTCGGCCTCGCGGTTGACGATCCGCAAGGCTGTCTCCATGGTGTCCGGCCCCGAGTATGAATCCCCGCCGGCCGTCACGTGCGAGATTGTCCGCCCGGAGGAGTCCACCAGGGTGAGTGCAATGCTTACGAAGACCTCTTCGACCCTGGCCACCGGGTTTACTCTCACCTTGGAGCGAATCATACCTCGGATGAAGTACCTCGCCCCGAGCCTCTGTGCCGCGGAAGATGCTGCGTCTACGTCATTGTTCAGGAAAGCCTTCACTTCCTCGGCGGCGATCTGCGCCTGGATCTCTTCCCGGGTGTATGTGCGAAGGCCCAGGTCCTTGAGGCGCCGGCTGATTTCCTGAAACAGGGGCCCGTACTTGCCAGGCTCGTACAGGATCCCCTGCTCCTCCACCAGTTCCCCTATGATCAGGGCGATCTTCTGCCTCTTGAGCCTCTCATCGCACGAAACGGAAAGGAGGCGATTGACCTCGGCGGCACGTTCTTCCGCTGACCAGCGCTCGGCCGCTGCATCCCGTTCTTCGCTTTCTCTGAATGAAAAAGCATCGCTCAGGGCCGGCACACAAAGAAATGCGGCCACTGCCATAAATACAAAAAAATATAATGATTTCAATTTGTTCACGGTGATGGTCCTCACCTTGGCCGGATGGCCGTATGCGAGAGGCTGTGGAATGCCTTTGGGCCTGTTGGAATGAAATACCCGCGCCCCTGCGATCAGGACAAGGGAGCGGGAATCGGATACTTAAAAAGTCGATGTTACTTTATGTGACTCCGAAGGTGAATGTCAAGCGCTTTTGTGTCTCTGTCTGTGCCGGTGCCTGTGGTGTTGTCTGTGCGTTGAAAAGGCAAAAACACGTGGTTCGCGGCCCGTGGTTCGTGTATAAGGGCGGTTATGACCGGCACGCTCAGACTCGACAATATCGGCATCGTCCTCGTGGAACCGCAGATCCCGGAAAACATCGGGGCCGCTGCCCGGGCCATGTTCAACATGGGCATTAAACGCCTTTCCCTGGTCCGCCCGAAAAACTGCGACTTGAGCCGTGTCCTGAAGACCGCGACGGGTCCCTCCATTGACATCGTCGAACAGATGAACGTCTTTGACGAGTTGCTCCCGGCCATAGGGCCCTATGGGTACGTCATAGGGACCACGGCCCGCCTGGGAGCAAACCGCGTCGCGCTCACGAACCCGCGCGAGCTTGCCGCGCAGCTGATCTCGATCACACAGGAGAATCAGGCCGCCCTGGTCTTCGGGCCGGAAGACCGTGGCCTGTCCAACGAACACCTCCGATACTGCCACAGCATCGCCACGATTCCCACTGAGGGTTTTTCCTCGCTCAACCTGGCCCAGGGGGTAATGGTTTTCTGTTACGAGATCTTTCTCGCCGCCAGGGAAAATGACACAAAGTCCACTCCCCGCCTTGCCGACAAGTTCGAACTCGAAGGGATGTACTCCCACCTGAGGGAGGTCTTGGAAAAAATCGGTTTCCTGGATCCTCAGAACCCGGAGCACTGGATGCTCAACATTCGAAGGTTTCTCTCCCGCCTGCCCCTTCAGGCGCGCGAAGTGCGGGTGATACGGGGCGTCTGCCGCCAGATAGACTGGTACACGAGTCAGATCGAAAAGCTCAAAGGCCGGGGTCGTGCCGACTAGACCTCAGGCACCGATCCTGATAAAGGCCGGTTCAAACTCCCTCCAGATCTCATGGCCGATCCCTCCCTGGATCTTCACTATATCCTCCAGCACATCACGGTCGGTGAGCGGATTGGCGAGAACCGCCCTGAGAACGACGATCCGTTGCGGCCGGTATCGAGTGGACTCGAGCGTGGTCCGGGACACGAATGTGGTGTCGTCCCGCCTGAGGGCCTTGTGAAGCTTGATGTTGAGCGCGTTGATGAGAACGTTGATCTTTCTGACGATCCCTTCCGAGCCCCTTCCTTTCCCGGCCTCTTTCTCTGCCTTGGACAATGCGTCCATCACTGAACGAGGCACGAAGCGATAGTTCAGGATAAAAAGCTCCGGGCGGTTCATTACCTGGAAGTCTCCCTGGGATTCGAGCAGGTCCAGAAGAGCCTCCGTGTTCTTCCGGGCACTTTCGAACAGCAGCGCATACCCTTGGCGCCCCAGGATCTTCAAGCTGGCCCACGGCTTGAGCGCCGCAAAGGGCCGCGACCCTTCCACGGTGAAACGACCGGTATCCACGGAGTTCCGGCGAATGATGTAGTTCGAGGCGTGTTTCAGGTGATTCAGGTCCCTCTCGTTTCGAAACAGGACCAGGCCCATGGTCATGGGGCAGTAAAGGAGCTTGTGGGCGTCAATGGAAACGGAATCCGCCTTCTCTATACCTCGGAACATGTCCCGGTATTCGTCCACCAGCAGGACGCTTCCGCCCCAGCAGGCGTCCACGTGAAAATGGGCGCCCGCCTCCCGGCTGACCTCCGCTATTGAATCCAGATCGTCGATGCTGCCGGTCTCCGTGGTACCTGCGATCCCCACGAAAGCGATGACCCTTTCATCAGGGCCCAGCGAGCGGACCCGCCGTTTCAACCTGACGACATCCATGCGGTTGTCTGAGTCCACAGGTACGCTGAGCACATTATCCGTCCCGATGCCCAGCAGGTTGGCCGCCTTGTTGATGGAATAGTGCCCCCTGGCCGACACCAGGATCACGGCCCTGCTGCAGTTGTAATGTGCAAGGGCGCGCTCCATGCCTTCCCTGCGGACCCCGCCGAAATCCCCGTCAGGCGGAAAGGCCTTTTCCCGGCAGACGGCAAGGGCTGTGAGGTTGGCCAGGGTGCCGTCCGAGGTCACGTTACCGAGGCTGACTCCCGGGTTCTGTATGTTTTTTTCATAAAAGCGATCGGTCCGGCCGAACACGAGCCGGTGAAACCAGGTGATGAACTCCTTTTCTACAAAACTGGAGGCCTTTGCCGTCTCGATCTTTACCTGGTTCTGGTTGAGGGCGGCTATGATCATCTCGAGCAGGATCATGAAATAAGGGACAGGGCCGATCATGTGTCCGATATAATACGGGCTCCCCACTTTCACCGAGTGGGCCACCACGTCTTCCTTGATCTCTTCCAGGACGTCCCGAATGAGCATCGGGCTCGCTGGGACTGCGGTCCTGTTGAATATCCCGCTGAGCTCGGGGAGCGAGATGCTGCTGTGGATCCCGCCCTTCTCCCTGAAGAACTCGTGTATCATTTCAAGGAGTTCGTGGCCGAACTCTACGAACTTGTCAGGCGAGTCCGGCATGATGAAGAGCTTCCGGAGCACCTCCATGTTCGCTTTGATTTCTCTCGGGCTCTCACTCATTTAGGGTTGAAACCTATCAAAGGACAAAAAAACCAAGAAAGAACTGGATTCAGGAAGAAGGGACCGCCAGCATGCGCTCCACAGCTCGCTTTGCCCTGACGCGGATCTCCCCGGGCACTGTCACCACCGGAGACATATTCTCGAGTGCATTCAGGATATGGGAAAGGCCGGTCTTTTTCATGTTCTTGCAGACCATGCCGGGGTCGGCCGGGATGAACTCCTTGTCCGGGGCGGCCTTGGAGAGCGGGTGCAGGATGCCGGTCTCAGTCCCGATGATGAATGCCCCATGTTTGGATTCACGGGCCAGGGCTATCATTCCCGAAGTGCTTTTGACCTCATCGGCCAGGTCCAGGACCTCCGGCCTGCACTCGGGGTGCGCCACAAAAAGGGCCCCGGGATGAGCCGTCTTTACGTCCTTGACGCGGGCCGCCTTCAGACGATCGTGCACTATGCAGTAGCCGTCCCAGTAATCCATATCCCTTTTCGTACAACGAATGGTGTATTGAGCCAGGTTGCGGTCCGGGGTCATGAAAATACGCCGAAGAGGATCGATGCTGTTCACCACCCGCACTGCATTGGCGGAGGTGCAGCACATGTCGCTTTCCGCCTTGACCTCGGCCGTGGTGTTCACGTAACTGAGCACGAAAAGATCCGGTTTCTCGGCCTTCCTGCGCCTCACGTCCTCTTCGTTGACCATGTCGGCCATGGGGCACCCGGCGTCTTCCACCGGGAGAAGCACCGTCTTGTCCGGCGACAGGATGGCCGCTGTCTCCGCCATGAATTTCACACCGCAGAATACGATCACATCCGCTTCGGTGCGTGCGGCACGCATGGATAGGTCCAGGGAGTCGCCGCACATATCCGCCACGTCCTGGACCTCGGGGACCTGATAATTGTGGGCAAGGATTACGGCATTCCTCTCTTTGACCAAGTCTCTGATCCGGGAATGAAGATCGTTCATGGGTCTTTATCCCCTCCTTTGCTTCATAGGCGATGTTCCTCGACAACTTGACACCTCATGAGTGAAAGATCAAAACCTTTTTTCAGCTCCCAAACGCACATGGCAGTCCGTTGCCACCCCCGCGCATGAAAATCCGGTCGGGCTCCGGGGGCCGGGGTCTTCCTACGCTCCCTCCGCTTCCGGCCTGGTCATTGCTGGGTGGTTACGACCGGTGGATCCC
>CAYVDE010000057.1:0-18801 GCA_964450535.1 uncultured Desulfobacterales bacterium | reverse complement strand
CACGTGCGTCTACACCAATAATATATATGCTCAGGCCATGAGGGGTTACGGCAATCCACAAGCGACGTTTGCCGTGGAAACCTCCATGGATAGCTTGGCTGAAGCTGCGGGGATTGATCCTGCGGAGTTGAGGCTGATCAATTGCAACCAGCCGGGCGAGGTGTCCCCCATGAGGCTCAAAATCACGACTTGCCCCCTTGAAGAGTGCATAAAGGCCGTGCGGGAAAAAATCAAGTGGACGGAGAAAAAGGGAAAGCGAAACGGCCGGGGGGTGGGCATGGCCTCTTTGATCCATGTGGCCGGCGGCGCCAGGGTTTACAAATCGGACGGACACGGGATAATCATCAAGGTCGACCAAAACGGCCTTGTAGATGTGCTGGAGAGCGGGACCGATCAGGGTCAGGGTTCTCCCACGGTGATCGCCCAGATGGTCGCGGAAGCGCTGGGTTTCAAGCCTGAGGATGTTTCCATTACCCTGGGGGATACGAGCCTGTGCCTGTGGGATGCGGGCACCCATGCAAGCCGTCACACGTTTATGGCAGGCAATGCGGCCATTCAGGCATGTCAAAATATCAAGAAGCAGATTCTTGAAATGGCGGTCGAGGCTATCCCGAAGATCGTCAAGGGCGCGATCAAGAAGAAAAAGCGAAAGGATCCTGAATTCAAGGAACCGGACCTGGATTGGGGACTCATCGCTAATCCAGAGGACATGGACATAAAGGACCGGATCATCTTTCCCAAGAAAGCCCCTGATCACCCCTATTTCAAAAGAGAGGTGAGCGAGGTCCTGACCCAGGGATTGCATGTGGGAACCGGTGAGAGCAAGGTGGTCATGGCCGAAGCCTTCTATGATCCCCCGACGGAGATGCTGGACAGGGAAATGAAGGGCAATTACTCCATGACCTATGCCTTTGGAGCGTCGGCTGTGGAAGTGGAGGTGGATAAAGAGACAGGAGAGGTAAAGATCCTGCAGCTCCTGGCCGCCCACGATGTGGGCAGGGCCATGAACCCGACTCTTGTGAAAGGGCAGATTTACGGCGCCGCTTACACAGGGGCGGGGTACGGTCTGACCGAGGAAATCCAGGTAAGAAACGGCAGGGTCATGAACGCCAACTTTCGGGATTACAAGATGCTCACTGCCAAGGATGTAATTCCGGTGGAGCCCATCATCATTGAAGTCCCGGATGATTCCGGGCCGTTCGGAGCCAAAGGCATCGGGGAGCCGGGCCTTGTGCCGACGGCCCCGGCCATAGCCAACGCCGTATATGATGCGGTAGGCGTGAGGATTAACGACCTTCCGGTAACACCGGAAAAGATCCTTTCGGCCCTGGGGAAAAAGGGCGGGTGAAAAACCTTATTTATCTCGACAACGCGGCCACCTCCTTCCCTAAACCCCCTGAAGTCCTAACAGCCATGGCGCACTTCATGGAGGAGGTGGGCGCCAACCCCGGTCGGTCAGGACACCCGCTGTCCGTGGAGGCCTCAAGGATTGTCCGCAATACCCGCGAAAGCCTTGCCGAGCTTTTTCATGTAAAAGACCCTGAAAGGATCGTCTTCACCCTGAATGTGACGGAAGCTCTTAACATGGTCTTTTCAGGGTTCCTCAAGCAAGGGGACCATGTCATCGCCACGGCCATGGAGCACAACTCTGTGATGAGGCCGTTGAAATACCTGGAAGAGAAGGGTTGGATCACCCTGTCCATAGCGCCCTGCGATCGCAAGGGGTTCCTGGACCCGGATGATTTGCCTGGTCTTCTCAGAAAGGACACGGCTCTCATGGTCTTGAATCATGGCTCCAATGTCTGCGGCACCATTCAGGACATAAGGCCGGTCAAGGATGCGATCGGTGAGGTCCCCATCCTGGTGGATGCGGCTCAAACGGCCGGGTGCTATCCCATTGACGTGGAAACGGAAGGCATCGACCTTCTCGCTTTTACGGGGCACAAGGCCCTTCTGGGCCCTCAAGGCACCGGAGGTCTGTATATCAGGGAAGGCCTGAGCCTTTTGCCGCTCAAACGGGGGGGCACGGGAAGTGTTTCTGAAAGACTCGAGCAGCCTGACTTCTTGCCCGACGCCCTTGAAAGCGGGACCCAGAACAATGTAGGCATTGCAGGGCTCGGGGCCGGCGTGGACTTTGTTCTCAGGGAAGGCATCCCTGAGATCAGGGAGCATGACAAAGCCCTTGCCGCGGCGCTTCTAAGCGCGTTGTACTCTGTGCCGGGGCTGACCATTTATGGCCCTCTGAAAGCGGAACTCCAGACGCCGGCGCTGTCCATCACCTTTGAGTCCATCCTGCCTGCTGAAACGGAAAATGTCTTCAGCGGCTGCGGGTCCATCAACATGGGCTGGCTGGATGAGGGGGTTTCTCCGCGTGAGGCAGGTGATCGGCTCACCAGTCAATATGATATCCTCGTGCGCACAGGGCTTCACTGCGCTCCACTGGCCCATCAGACCCTGGGGACTTACCCGGAGGGTTCGATCCGTCTCAGCATGGGTTATTTCAATACACTGGAGGAAATGGAGATCACCGCTAAGGCCATCCGGGAAATAGCCCGGCAGTGAGACTGCCGGGGCAGGCCCCGGACTTCCTGAAGGATGAGGGGGGGTTGAGGGGAAGCAGGGCCACAGGGCCGTGGTTCGTTGTCATAAGACAAGAGGGAACGAAGGCGCGGCGATTATGTCAGGCGTCCTAATGCGTATAAGCGATGAAAACCATAAAATAGATAGTTAGGGAGGAAGCCACATGGATACGGAACACAAGCTCTACCCGACGGCGTTAAATCCCCTGCTGGTCAGACCCGGCCGATCTCTCCCCAGGGAGGTGGCGGTCATCGGTGCCGGTACCATAGGGCCGGACATCGGATACTATGTGAAGAGCGCCCTGCCGGACATCACGCTCCATCTGGTGGATGTGGTGGAGGCCGCCTTGAAAAGTGCTGAAAAGCGCCTTCTGGGGTACGCGCAAAAGGCCGTGGACAGGAAGAAGATGACTCAGGAAAAGGCGGACGCCGTTATTCAGAATATATTCTATACCCAGGACTATGACCGCATAGCCGGCTGCGACCTGGTGATAGAGGCAGCCACCGAGAACATACCGCTCAAGCAGAAGATTTTTCAGATGGTGGAAGAGCGTGTGGGCGAAGACACCATCATCACATCCAACACCAGTTCCATTCCGGCGGATCGCATCTTCAACCACATGAAACGGCCCGAGCGCGCCACCGTGACACATTTCTTCGCCCCGGCCTGGCGAAGCCTTCCGGTGGAAATCATTCGTTGGGAAAAGGCCGGCCCTGAGGTGGTGGACGACCTGTTCTGGCTCTTTGCGGCCACGGGCAAGGCCCCGATCATCACGGACAACGCCATCTGCTTTGTCCTGGACCGGATCTTCGACAACTGGTGCAACGAGGCCGCTTATCTTCTCGAGGACGCGACGGCGAGCCAGATAGACAAGGTGGCCGAGGAGTTCGTGTTCGCAGGTCCGTTCTTTGTCCTGAACATGGCCAATGGAAACCCGATTATCGTGGAGACCAACACACTTCAGATGGAAGAGGGCGCTCACTACAGGCCCGCCTCAATCCTGAACTCTGTGGACCGCTGGAACACGCACCGGCCTGGATCTAAGGTGGTCGTGCCCGACGACCTGAGGGGGCTGATCAGGGACCGCCTGCTCGGGATTTTCTTCTCCCAGTCCTTCGACATCATCGACCGGGGCATCGGCACCAAGGCGGACCTCAACTTCGGGTGCCAGATCGCCCTTGGTTTTCGCAAGGGCCCCTTTGATGTGATGCGGGAGATCGGTGAGGCGGAGGTCAAGCGGATCATGGACAGGTTCGCATCCGAGCGGCCCGGCTTCCCCATGCCCCGGGCCGCCTTGGCCGAGTACCAGGATTTTCGCCGGTTCGTCCTTGTGGACGACGTGGACGGGGTCAAGGTGATAACCATCCGCAGGCCCCAGGCCATGAATGCATTGACCCCTGAGATAACCGACGAAATCCTGGCCGTGCTCAAGGCGGGAGCGGACGATCCTTCTGTAAAGGGTTTCGTGATCACCGGTTATGGAACCGGCGCCTTCAGTGCAGGGGCCGATATAGGAAAGTTTCCGGAATACCTGGGTAATTTTGATTCCCTCTACGGTTATACCAAGGAGTGGGCCCGGACCCAGCTCTACCTGGATAAGATGGAAAAGCCGGTGGTGGCGGCTGTGAACGGCATGGCCCTGGGAGGCGGTCTGGAACTGGCCATTCGATGCCACGGCATTGTGGCGGCGAAAAACGCCATGTTTCAGTTTCCGGAGATCACTCTCGGCATATTGCCCGGGATCGGAGGTTCCATTGTGCCCTACCGAAGATGGCCCAAGGGGGCGGCTGTCTTCAATGAGATGCTCACATTGGGGAAACCCCTGTATGCCGAGAAAGCGGCGGAAATCGGCGTGGTTTCGCGTCTGGCCGATGACTACGGGGCCCTGATCTCAGCCGCGGTGGAAGAGGTTGAAAGACTCACCGGGAATATAACCGGCATTCCGGACGGGCAGGTGGATCCGGGAAAGATCGATGTCCCGGAGCAGCCTGCGGCCGGTAAACTGCCCTTGAGTAAGGAGGCGGTATCCATCACGGTTCAAACCATTAAAGACGGGTGCGCTGCATCCACCTTTGAAGACGCCCTCGAGGTCGGCTATAAGGGCTTTGCCGCCACAGGGTGCACGGACGCGGCAAAGGAAGGGATATCCGCCTTTTTGGAGAAAAGAAAGCCAGCGTTCGATAAATAGTTCAGGATCGACCCAAGGGTCGCATTTAGATATCCGCCACCTGCCGGTCCAGGGCGGCGCCTCCACGGGCGCCGCCCATTATTTTCTTGACAACGAAAAAAGGTTCAATGAAAATCTACCGTGCGGCAGGTAGGGAGCCTTACTTATGGACAAACTGCAACAGATCTGCAATACGGCCCTTGAAATGTTTATTGCCGACGGATACTCGCAGACGCCTCTGTCTAGAATCGCCTCTGCCGTCGGTCTCACCAAGGCGGGTCTGTATCACTATTTCAAGAGCAAGGAAGAACTCCTTTTCCTGATTCATGACCGCCACCTGAAAACGAATTTCATCCCCATCCTGGAACAGGCCGAAAAAATCGTCGATCCCCGGGAGAGGATCACTTTTTTCATCAGATCCTACACCAAACATTCCATGGCCGAGGACCAGTCTCCCAGGGTGCTGATTCACGAAGTCGGAAACCTCCTGCCTCAGCATCGGCGGATTATTACAGACGTCTGGAAACGAACGCTCGATCTATTAAAAACCGCAATTATAGAGATGAAACAGTCTCAAAACATAAAAGAAATCAATGAGACTTTTGCGGCTTTCGCAGCCCTGGGGATGTGCAGCTGGACTTTTTACTGGTTTGATTACAGTCGAAAGGACTCAGCCGGCGATTTAGCCGACACCTATGTTGAAATTTTTATGAAAGGATTGACGGGCAGGTAGGGATTTATTCCTTTTTTATTAGTCATAAGGTTCTATTACAGGATGGTTCGATAACAGTCTTTAAAAAGGCTAAAAATTTTTCGCAGGAAAACCTACCGTGCGGCAGGTAAATATTTTGATGACCTCAGTGTCGTTCGTGGTGAGGCCTGAAGTCTTTTCCTGGTGATGCTGAGGCAAGGCTGCTTACGGAAGGCCTTATGGATGGGAGGAGGCGACCATGAAAAAGACTCTAGTCCTTAAAGAACTCTCCCGGTATCCCATCGGTACCTACGCGGACATCATTTACAGGAACGCCCTGCTGTATCCAGATGAGCTTGCATTCAAGTGCCGGGATGAGAGCGTGACCTTCCTTGATTTCAACAAGAGGGCCAACCGGCTCATCCATGCCCTTCAAGGGTTCGGGATTTCCAAGGGATCAGTGCTGGGGGTCCTTTCGTGGAACTGCCTGGAGTACACGGAGGTCTATGGGGCCGCCATGAAGGGAGGGTTCATCGCCTCGCCTTTCAATGCCAGGTTGCAGCAGGAGGAACTGGATTACCTGATCAATTATTCCGAGACCCAGGTACTGTTTATCAGCCTCGAATTCGTGGAGATGATCGGGTCAATGAGATCCCGTATCCCAAAGGTCAAGAAAATCTTGGTATTTGGAGACGGCATGCAGCTTGCCGAATCCTATCGGGACCTGACCCTGTCCTGTTCAGAAAGGGAACCTGATATCAACCCTGCCGAAGAAGATCCGGTCTTCATGTTCTATACCAGCGGCACCACCGGCACCCCCAGGGGGGCCCTGTACACCCAGGCCAGGGCCATGGACGATACAAGGCGTTTTCCGGCGGCGCTGTGCCTTGAGCAGGGAGACAAGCAGATTCAGATCATGCCCCTTTTCCACATAGGCGGGACCAAGAACCTCTGGGGATACTTTTTCGTCGGGGCATCGAATGTGATCATGCCTGAAAAGTCCTTTGGGCCGCGGGCGACACTGACGGCCATTCAAGACGAAAAGGCCACGGACATTCATATTGTCCCGACCCATCTTGCCTCGTTTCTGGCACTGCCTGACGTGGACCATTTCGACCTTTCCTCTCTTAAACGCATGTTTTATGCGGCCTCGCCCATGCCTCTGGAATTACTGAGAAAGGGAATGGAAAAGTGGGGGCCCATATTTATGCAGTTCTACGGGGCAACTGAAGACGGGCCGAATGTCACCATGCTCTCCAAAAGGCAGCATGAGGTCGTATTCGAGGCCCCGGACAGGCAAGGCATTCTTCGATCCGCAGGGTTCCCGCATATCGGGGTCCATGTCCGTATTGTGGATGAAAACGAAGAAGATGTGGAACCGGGTGTGGTAGGGGAGATCGTGGTCAAGAGCAAGGCCGTCATGAAGGAGTGGTGGGCGAAACCGGCGGATACGGCCCGCACCATAGTGAACGGATGGGTCCACACGGGGGACATGGGGCAATACGACGAAGATGGATACATCTACATCGTTGATCGCAAAAAGGACATGATCGTTTCAGGAGGGGAGAACATTTTTCCAAGGGAAGTAGAAGAGGTCCTCTATGCCCATCCGGCTGTGCTCGAGGCCGCTGTCTTCGGGATCCCGGATCCCTACTGGGTGGAACAGGTCCATGCGGTGGTGGTGCTGAAACAGGGGGTCCGGGTTGACGAAGGCACGCTCATAGAACACTGCAAATCCAGGCTGGCCCGTTTCAAGGCGCCCAAGTCCATCGAGTTCGCAATGGAAATACCAAAGAACCCGGCCGGAAAAATACTGAAGCGCGAGCTAAGGGCCGGATATTGGGAAGGGCATGATAGAAATATATAATCCTGACAGGAGGTAATATAATGAGCATATTCTACAAAAGATTGCCTAAATTCGGTTACGTAAAACCCCGAAGTATTGAAGAGACCCTGAACCTCATGAGTGAATCCGGAACAGGAAAAGTCACCTTGTATGCCGGGGGAACGGATGTCATACCGAAAATAAAGACCCGTTTCATTCCTGCCCCGGATGTGCTGGTGGACCTCAAGGGCCTGCCTGATCTGGACCATATTTCATACGATGAGGAGAACGGCCTCAGGATCGGGGCCCTTGCAAGCATATATTCCGTGGCTCATTCTCCCATCGTCAAAGAAAGGTTTCCCCTGCTTGCCCAGGCGGCCTCCACCATTGCCTCCACACAGATACAGAACAGGGGGACAATTGTCGGGAACATCTGTAATGCCGTGCCGTCGGCCGACTCCGCGCCGGCCCTGTTGTGCCTGGGGGCCAGCGCCTTGTGTGTCAGCCGGGCAGGGGAGCGGAGCGTAGACCTTCAGGATTTTTTTACCGGTCCCGGAAGCACCGTGCTCAAGCCGGACGAACTGGTCAAAGAGATCAGGGTCCCCGCACTTTCCGGAAAGGGCGCTTATATCAAACTGTCTCCAAGAAGCCGTATGGATCTGGCCGTGGTGGGCGTGGCCGTGTTCGTGGAGTCCGGCAGAGGGACATTGAATGACGTTCGAATCGGCCTGGGTGCGGTATCGCCCACTCCCATGAGGGCACTTAAGGCCGAGGCGGTACTTAACGGGGAGTGTATCGGGGAAAAGGCGGTGAAAGAGGCGGCCCGCAAGGCGGGAGAAGAGGCATCGCCCATTGATGATCATCGGGCATCCGCCGAGTACAGGCGCTTGATGGTGGAGGTCCTGGTCAAAAGGGCGCTTCAGCACGTGGTCCCGAACTAGGCGGGGAACATCGCCCTGGAAGGTTATATGAAAGGAGCACAGCAATGGAATCAAAAGACATTAGATTTGTACTCAACGGTGAGACTTTTGAATTACGCGTTCCGCCCTGGCGGACGCTCTTGGAAATGATCCGTGAAGACCTCAAACTGACCGGCGCCAAGGAGGCCTGCGGGCAGGGTGAATGCGGGGCCTGCACAGTGATAATGGGAGGAAAGACGGTCAACAGCTGCCTGGTGCCGGCGGTGGAGGCGGACGGTCAGGAGATCCTGACCGTTGAAGGGCTGGCAGAAGGGGACAGGCTTCATCCCCTGCAGGAATCCTTTGTGGAACATGCAGGCATGCAGTGCGGGTTCTGCACGCCGGGAATGATCATGTCGGCCAAGTTCCTGCTGGATAAAAACGCCCGGCCGGAAACGGTTGAAATAAAGGACGGAATCGCCGGGAACTTCTGCAGGTGCACCGGGTACACGAAGATCGTGGAGTCCATAAGCGCCGCAGCCGAGGCCCTGAAAGGAGGGAGATAGACAATGGAAAATTACTCAGTCATAGGCAAGAGAATCCCCCGAATCGACGGCAGGGCCAAGGTGACGGGAGACGCCAAATATGCGGCCGATTATGATATGCCCGGGATGTTTTTCTGCAAAATAGTGAGGAGTCCATATGCCCATGCCGGGATCCTGAATATCGATACGTCCAGGGCCGAAAAGGTGGTCGGTGTGAAAGGGGTCCTGACCGGCAGGGACTTCAACGGCTGGAAATGGGGCTGGATGCCCAAGACGCGGGATGAGGAACCCCTGGCCACGGAGAGGGTAAGATATCTGGGAGAGGCAGTGGCCGCAGTCGCCGCAGTGGACGAAGACACAGCTGAAGAGGCGGCCCGGCTGATTCAGGTGGAGTACGAGGAACTCCCGGGCGTTTTCGACCCTGAAGAGGCCATGAAGGACGGGGCCCCTCAGCTCTATGATCACGTGAAAAACAACATAAGCTGGGATTTTCACATGGACTTCGGGGACGTTGAAAAGGGTTTCAGGGAAGCGGACCTGGTGCATGAAGACCGCTTCGAGACCGGCCGCGTCATAACCGGCTACCTGGAGCCCCCTGCCGCCGTGGCCCTCTATGATTCTTCCGGCATCACCATGTGGGCTGCCAAGCAGAGCCCCTATTTCGTCTACAGGCACATGGCCGACTGCTTCAAGTTGCCCCTGAACAAGGTGCGGATCATTCAGCCGTTTATCGGCGGAGGATTCGGAGGCACCAAGAACGACTCCCTTGCAGGAGATTTCTGCTCGGTTCTCTTCTCCAAACGCCTCGGAAGACCCGTCAAGTTCGTATACACCATGGAAGAGGTCCTCATGACGTGCAGGCGGCGGCACAACATGGTCGTATACAACAAGATGGGCATGAAAAAGGACGGGACCCTCACGGCTATGCAGAGCAAGGTGATAGCAGACGGAGGGGCCCATACGGCCATAGGACCCCTGACCATGTATCTCACCGGATGCATGAGCACGCTTCCGTACAAGCTCCCGAATTTCAAACACGACGCCTATCGTGTCTTCACCAACAACCCCATCGGCGCGGCCATGAGGGGGCACGGCGTGACCCACACCCGTTTTGCAGCAGAGCTGCAGATGGAGATGATGGCCGAGGAACTGGGCATAGACCCGGTGGAAGTACGGCTCAAGAACGCCGTAACAGCACCCCACGAGACCGTAAACAAGGTCACGGTAAAATCCTGCGGCCTTGTGGAGGGGATCAGGAACATAGCCGAGAACCCGCGATGGAAGGATCGGGACAAGAACAGGGACACCGGAGGTCCCGTGGTTCATGGCGTGGGCATGTCCGCCACGTCATACCTGGGAGGTGCGCGACAGAGGGGGCATCAGTCCTGCGCAGCGGTTGTGAGGCTCTGTGAAGACGGGAGCGTGGACTATCTCACAGGCGCCACGGACTGCGGCCAGGGTTCCGACACCGTGCTCGTCCAGATCATCGCTGAAGAACTGGGCGTCAGGGTCGAGGACGTGGACATCAAGAGGGTGGACACGGCTGTGACCCCGTGTGACGCGGGAAGCTACGGCAGCCGCGTGACCGTTCTGGCGGGAAAAGCGGCCCAGAACGCGGCACGTGAGGTCAAGAGGCAGCTTGCGGTGTTTGCTGCGGAAAAATGGGAAGTAAGCCCGGAGGACATCGTGTTCAAGGACAATGTGGTGTCGGTAAAGGGCCCTTCGGACCTTTCCATGCCCTTTGACAAGCTGTCGAAAATCGCCTGCTACTCCGGATCGGGCGCGGTGATCATAGGGAAAGGATACTCCGATTACGGTATCGAGGTGCTTGACTTTGACAAAGGCATCGGCAACGCCGGTACGTCCTACAGCTTCACTTCCCAATTGACAGGTGTGGATGTCGATTTGGAGACCGGTTTCATAAAATGCTCTGACATGGTGATCGCCCATGATTGCGGCATTCCCCTCAATCCCATCAATGTGGAGGCCCAGAACCAGGGCGCCGCGGTCCAGGGCCTCGGCCAGGCCCTCTATGAGGAGTTCAGGATGGCCGGAGGCAGGACCCTCAATCCCACGCTCGTGGACTACAAAATGCCTCTGGCCCCGGATACGCCGGATATCGAAGTGGTTGATATCCTCACGGACGACCCGGACGGGCCCTTCGGGGCCAAGGAGGCCTCGGAAGGGGCCATCGTGAGCGTACCGCCTTCGGTCTTTACGGCGGTGCGTCACGCAACGGGGATCTGGTTCAAGGAGCAGCCCCTGACCCCCGAGAAGGTGGTCATGGCCCTGAGGAATCGGAAGAAACAACAGTGACGGCTTTGTTGCGCATGACACTCTTCGTAAATGGGCGCTCTTCGCGTCCCTGCGCGGGGGATGAAAGGCTTTTGCGAA
Organism: uncultured Desulfobacterales bacterium; assembly: GCA_964450535.1. Classification (GTDB taxonomy): domain Bacteria; phylum Desulfobacterota; class DSM-4660; order Desulfatiglandales; family HGW-15; genus JAIPEI01. The sequence goes on along the minus strand of CAYVDE010000057.1, from coordinate 7,700 downwards.
GCCATAAGTAAAAACGAGCAGTCTTTTAGGGAGGACATCTATGAACATATATCCATGGTGGACGGATGAGCAAAAGGACTTTCATCGCGAGGTCCATGCCTTTGTAAAAGAACTCATGCCGCGGGATGCAGAGTCGAGGTGGAAGAGGGAATTTCCATGGGACCTCTTCGAAAGGATCAGTGAAAAAGGCTACACCGGCGTCGGGGTGCCCAGGGAATACGGAGGCATGGGCCTGGGGGCCACCGGGGCCTGCATCGCGGCGGAGGCCTTCAACCGCATGCCCGGCCCCGGAAGGGTATTTGTGGGCAACATGCTGGGCGGCCTGCGTCAGGTCATCGAGTTCGGGTCAGAGGAGCAGAAGAAGAAATTCCTGCCCCGGATCGCAAAGGGCGAAATGGGGGCAATCGTGATAACCGAGCCCTTTGCAGGGACAGACGCAGCTGCAATGGCAATGACGGCGCGGAGGGAAGGGGATGCGTACATCCTCAATGGGAAGAAGCGCTATATCGTCTCGGCAGGGGTTGCGGACAGGTACATGGTCTACGCCCGTACCAGTGAGGACCTCGATGACAGGAAGGCGTACAGGCATCTGACGGCGTTTCTCGTCCAGAAAGGAACACCCGGGTTCAGTGTTGAAAAGATCAATGAGATCATAGGGTTCGAAAATATCCAAAACGGCGTGCTCGACTTCAGTAACGTATCTGTCCCGGCTGAAAACGTACTGGGGGCGGAGGGGCAGGGGTGGTCCGTCATGACGGCCGGACTCAATTTCGAGCGGACCCTGATCTGCGCCCAGACCGCCGGCTGGATGGGGGAACTCCTGAGAAACACGGTCCCCTATGCACAGAGGCGGGTACAGTTCGGCAGGCCCACCATAAGCTTTGTCAACAACCAGTTCAAGATAGCCGACCTAGTGAGCCGCGTGAACATCTCCAGGCTCCTCGCCTATTACACGGCCTACCTGTGGGACCTGGGCTGGGATATCACCCTCGACTCCAATGTGGCCAAAGTTTACAACTGCGAAGGGGCTGTGGCGTCAAGCCTGGATGCAATTCAGGTAATGGGAGGTGATGGGCTGACCCCGTTTTATCCGCTTTCTGCAATACTGGGTGTGTCAAAAGTCGAAAACATAGCGGGCGGGACCATGGAGGCCTGCAGGATGGTGATCCAGAGGACCGCCATGAGGCAGATGGCGGAAGAGTTCAAGATGCCCAGGCGTGTGATTCACGAGGAGCTGGGGGTGCCGGTGCCGGTGGCAGGCACTCCCGGCAGGAATGACCATGTGGATGAAGAAGGGCTGTTGAAACTCCTTGCCGAGGATTACCGGGTCAACCCCGGCCTCCATATGAGCCGGGAAGACATGAAGGACGCCTTTGATGTGAAGGATGAGCAGCTCGACCGTGTGCTCCTTGAACTGGAAGAAAAAGGATATGCAGTGCTCATAAGGGACAAGAAAGGGATAGCCCTTGCCAAGGCCACATATGAAGGCCTGGGCAAGGCCTTTCCTCTTGATCACTACAAGTGGTTCCCGTCGTGGGTCAAGGAAGACATGGTTTTCTAAATATTAAATAAGAACTTCAATAAATTACCTATTGACAAAAAATATATTGACATTTAATACTTTTATTGTTATTGGCAGGTTTATAGCGCTTTCCTCAAAGGAGGTGATGTACCGACAGAAATTCACTCAAACGGCAGAAATCGGAACAGGGTTTTAAAGACTTCAAAGGGTGTTAGGTATCAGAAGGAGGTTGTTCTCATGAGAAAAGCAACATGGATTGCATTAAGCATAATTCTTATCTTTTCCGTTTGCATGACAACGGAAGCACAAAGCAAGCCATTGGTTATCAAGGCAATAACCGCGTTTCCCAAAAATCACATGAACAACGATCCTGTTCAGATGTTTGTCGACAAGGTGAATGCCAGGGCGGAAGGAAAAGTAAGAATCGACTGGATCGGTGGTCCCGAAGTGGTTGACACATTTGACCAGGTTCATGCCTTGAAGACGGGAACAATTGACATGCTTCTCTACTACCCCTTCGGGTATATGAAATCTGTGATGCCCGTGGCCGAGGCCAAGGGGCTGACGGAGCTTGCGGAATGGGAAGAAAGAAAGAGCGGCGCCTTTGACCTCTGGTGTGAAATTTTTGAAGAAAAGGTCAACGCAAAGTATCTGGGCAGGTTCCACAGCCTGCTGCCATTCTCGGTCTTCACAAACAAGAAAATTGAAAAGGTAGCCGATTTCAAAGGGTTGAAGATCCGAGTCATGCCCCTTTATATCCCCTTCATGAAGGCCCTCGGTGCAAGTCCTGTGACCATATCTCCTTCGGAGATCTATACAGCCATGGAAAGGGGCGTGGTGGACGGATTCATGTGGCCGAATGTGGGGATGGCGAGTTTCGGGCTTCAAGAGGTCACGAAATACGAGCTGGTTCCGGGGGTGTTTCAGATGGAACCCGCGACCATGATCAACCTGAACACATGGAAGAAGGTCCCGGCCGACACCCAGGAGGTGATCATGGAAATCATGAAGGACATGGAGTACATCGCCTCCATGCGTAACGTGATGTTGCAGGAAAAAGAGGCAAGGATAAGGGCGGAAGCAGGAATGGAGGTAATAGCATTATCCCCTGAAGAGGCAGAGAAATTTAGAGAAATATGTTATGAGGAGACATGGAAGTTTATGGTTGGAGCGGCCCCTGAGTATGGTCCCAAGCTGAGAGAGTTGACCTCCAGGAGCGCGTTGCCCCCAGGCACGTTTCCCTGGCAATAGAATCCACATGCAGGCCGGAGCTCCAAGGGATCTCCGGCCTGTTTAGGTAGTGCCCATCCAGAAACGCTTTTCGGGCACTGGCAAGTTTCCAATTCAGAAATGAGATATTTTTCGCAAGATCAAGGAGATCAAGGGATTACGCGGAGGCGTACTGGAGTACGCCGCACAAGGAATCCCGCAGATTGACGCCGAGATTGCGGAAAATAGCCATTTCTGGATGGAAACCAGGTAAGGGAGAGACCCGCAACGGAGACCTTCCATGAAAAAACGAAGTGTATTTGACTGGATTATTGACGGCGCCGCTTTCCTGGCTGGGATCGTGCTGGTGGGAACCGTCCTCATTATCTGCATGGAAGTCCTCATGCGCTACTTTTTCAAGACGTCACAGACCTGGACGGTGGAGGTCTGTGAATATGGCCTCTTTTTAATAACATTTTTGGGTACCGCATGGTTGCTAAAGGTGGGGGGGCATGTAGGTATCGATATCCTTACCGGTCAATTCGGTGAGAAGATGAGGCATATTTTTGGAGTTGTATCATGCTCCATAGGCGTGATCATTTCCGGTATCATCTTCTGGTTCGCCCTGGTAACATCCTGGAATTGTTATCAAACAGGGGTTGTTGTCACAAAGACGCTTGTCATATCGAAACACTATTTCCTGTTAATGATCAGTTTCGGGTACATATTGCTCCTGTTTGAGTTCGCCAGGCAATTGCTCAATCATTATCGCAGCTTTAGAGGGGGCGATTGATGGAATGGTGGTTGACGTTAATACTGATCGTAGGTTTTTTTCTGTTTTTGCTGGCTGTGGGGTTGCCTGTCTTTCTGGCCTTCACCACAATCAATGTCGTTGGGATATATTTTTTGTGGGGCGGCACCAGCGGGCTCAGTCAGCTTACTCATTCCATCTTCTCATCCGTCAGCAGTTTCGTCTTATTGCCCGTACCGTTATTCGTCCTGATGGGTGAGCTGCTTTTCCATTCCGGGACATTTGTCAGGGCCCTGGACAACCTGGACAAGTGGATGGGCAGGATCCCGGGCCGTCTGTGCCTGATCAGTGTAGGAGGGGCGACCCTCTTTTCAACGCTGAGCGGTTCCAGCATGGGGACATCGGCCATGCTGGGTTCCCTCTTGCTCCCTGAAATGGAAAAAAGGGGATATCACAAGAGCATTTCCATCGGATCCTGCATGAGCGGGGCCCTGGCCATGATCATCCCGCCCAGCGCCCTTGCCGTTATTGTCGGCTCCCTGGCTGAAGTATCCATTGGCAGGCTGTTGATGGCAGGACTTATCCCTGGACTTTTTATAGCATTATTATATATATCATATGTTGTTGTAAGGTGTAAAATACAGCCTAGTATAGCTCCTGAATATGATCCTGTCCGTGTTTCTTTCTCAGATAAATTTGTAGGTTTTATCAAATATGTGCTCCCTTTTGGCTTGATAGTGTTCGTGGTCACGGGACTCATTTTCGCCGGCCTTGCAACCCCGACCGAGTCGGCGGCCATGGGCGTCCTGACAACCGCTTTTGTGATTGCCGGCTACAGGATGCTGACGTTTGATGTGATAAAAAACTCCTGCATTGCCACTTTGCGGATCACGGTGATGATGTTCATGATTCTCACCGGTTCAACGGCGTTCAGTCAGATCCTCGCATTCACGGGCGCAAGTCAGGGACTTGTGGAGTGGGTGGTCGGCTTTGAGTTTTCTCATTTCATTACCATTATGGTGATGCAGGGGCTCATTGTCGTGCTGGGCACCTTTATGGAATCCGTTTCCATCATGATGATCACATTTCCTATTTTCATGCCGATTGTTAACGCTCTTGGTTTCGACCCGATATGGTTCGGCCTTCTCGTCCTGATCGGCATGGAAGTGGGGATGAAGAGTCCTCCCTTTGGTTTGTGCCTTTTTGTGATGAGAGGCGTTGTTCAGCCGGGAACTACCATGATGGATATATACAAGTCCGTCATCCCTTTTATTGTTATTGACCTGATCGCTCTTCTGACTATTATGTTTTACCCCCCGATTGCCATGTATCTCCCCAGCCTTATGAGATATTGATCGGCGGCTGAATGGAACTCGACTCGGCCTCGGCCGGGAATGCTGGAGTACATGGGGGTTGTTATGACAGGTCTTGACGTTGCGGGCCGTTAGTGTTCCAAGACTGATTGAATGGGAATGCAGATATCCTTGAGTACGAGAATCACCTTGATGACTAATTTCGCGGTCCCTGGGAGGGAGAACAATTGCTTGGCACTCCCTTCGGATGTTGACAATCTATCCCGCTTGCTGTCTCATCTTGGAGAAAAGATCGATTTCGACTTTTTCGACCCTCGCAAGGGAGAGCTGGAAACGGATCTGGAGATCCTGATGAATGGAAAGGACTTCAGATTTCTGCCTAAGGGACTGGTGTCTCTATTAAAGGAAGGGGATTCTGTGGAGATTTATCTGCTTCCCCTGGGAGGCGGGTGAGTCCGGGAGATATTCATGAAGAGGGGCAGGTTGATGTGATGGTCAAGGAGAAAGCAATGAGCGAAGACAGGTTAACGGGGAAGAAAGTCCTGGCGGTTGATGACGAGCCGGATGTGCTTGATTCTCTGGAAGAAATTCTCCACATGTGTGAGGTTTCCAGGGCAACGACCTTTGAGGAGGCGGAAAGACTCGTAAAAGAGCAGCACTTTGATATTGCAATTCTGGACATCATGGGGGTGGAAGGTTACCAGTTGCTGGATCTGCTTCAGGACACAGACACCATTACTGTCATGTTGACAGCGCACGCACTCAGCCCCAAAGAGACGATCAAATCTTTCAAGAAAGGCGCGGCAAGCTATATCCCCAAGGAAGAGATGGCCAACATCGTCGTCTACCTGAACGATGTATTGGAAGCCAAGGAGCAGGGCCGGCATTTCTGGTCGCGCTGGCTTGACCGTTTCGCATCCTATTACGACAACAAATTCGGGCCGGACTGGCAGGAAGAAGACAAGGAGTTTTGGAAGAGGTTCAAGGTCTGGTACTGAGGGCGATGGGAAACAGTTTTGGGCTCCACCCGGCAGGGTGGCGCCCTTTTTTGTTTCCGTATCCTTCGTTTTTTTTATATTTTGCGTGGTGATAGAGGCACTTTTTATGCCACGAGGATAATGAGGTACACAAAAAAAGAGGCTTGAGTTGCCTTTAGTATGGTGTTTTGATTTCTTCAATCCATGCGGGATACCATTATGTATTTAGACCATAAAAGATTAACTACAAATAAATAAACTATTGACTATTAATTTGTTTACTGTTATGGAGTTGCAGTACAGGAGGAGGATTTGAAAAGGCACACGCTTCTTTCCGTATCCGGAACCGACGAGGCCAGGGAGGTCATGTCAGTGGCCCTCGGAGCCGCGCATGCCGATTGCGCCGTCATCAATGCATCGGTGCTGAATGTGTACACCGGAGAATGCCGGAAAGGACTTTCAGTATCTATAAAGGGCCGCTGGATAGCACATGTGGGGCAGGACCCCGGGGAAAGGATATCCCGCAAGACCGAGGTCATAGATGCAGGCGGCAGGCTCCTGATTCCCGGATTCATTGACGGTCACACCCACCTGGCGGACATGATATACCGGCCCTCCGAGTTCATTCGTTATGCCGCACCCGGCGGCACCACCACAGTCATCACCGAGACGATTGAGCCATATCCCATCTGCGGGCGCGCGGGCATAGAGGATTTTCTCTCGGCTCTAGAGGATCAGCCCATAACCTTTTTCGCCACAGTGCCGCCGGTGGCCTCCAATTGCAGGAGAATGAACGGCATTCCCATGGAGGATCTCAAGGCCCTTCTAGAGCGTGAGGATATTGTGGGCCTGGGTGAGGCCTACTGGTCATCGGTCCTGCAAGAGCCGGATGTATTTCTGCCGCTGATCGAGGAAACGCTTAAACACGGCAAAAAGGCTGAGGGGCATTCGGCCGGGGCCTCGATTGAAAAGCTCATGGCCTATTGCGCGGCCGGTGTTTCGTCCTGTCATGAGCCTATTCGCGCGGAAGAGGTCCTCGAGCGCCTGCGTCTGGGGCTTCATGTCATGATCAGGGAGGGGAGCATACGAAGGGACCTGGAGCAGATTTCCGAGATAAGGCACGCAGGCATCGATACGAGACGGCTCATGCTCGTGACCGACGGGGTCGGACCGTCCGATCTCCTGGAAAACGGGTATATGGAAGGCCTGGTGCAAAAGGCCTTGGACTGCGGAATGGATCCGGTCCAGGCCGTTCAAATGGCCACATTGAATGTCGCCGAGTATTTCAACCTGGACGGGCTGATAGGCGGCCTTGCGCCGGGCAGGCAGGCCGATATGCTGCTGGTCCCGGACATGAGCAACATACAGGCCGAACTCGTGATCGCCAGGGGCAGGATCATTGCCGAAAAGGGGCGGCTCACAGCCTCGCCGCGGGATCATGTCTTTTCTGACTCCCTTAGAAACAGCATCCATCTGCGCGCCGATATGAAGGCGGAGGATTTTTCCATCAGGGCCCCGGAGGGGGTGGAGGAAGTGAAGGTGCGAGTGATCGATCAGGTCACGGATCTGGTTACGCGCGAGGCGCTCGTAACGGTTGAGGTCAAGGACGGCGAGATACGAAGCGATGTGGACGTTGATCTCCTGAAGACGGCCGCAATCGACAGAGGTGCTTCCCCCGGTAAATCCTTTGTCGGCCTCATCAGGGGATTCAGGTTGAGATCCGGGGCGGTCGCCTGCAGCAGTGGCTGGGACTCGTCGGACATAATGGTGGTGGGGGCAAGGGATGCAGATATGGCCTTTGCAGTCAACAGGATAAGGACCCTCCAGGGCGGAGTGGTGGTTTGTGACAGGGGCGTCATACTTGCCGAGCTGCCCATGCCGATCCTGGGGCTGATGTCGGACCTCCCTCTCCCGGCCCTTGCCGTGCG
>CAYVDE010000056.1:7420-18883 GCA_964450535.1 uncultured Desulfobacterales bacterium | reverse complement strand
AAGAGCAACTGGATGCACATGGGGACGGTCTTGAAGATGCACGCCATAAACTATCCCGAAAAGCTGGGATGGCAGGACAAGACCCGCGAATGTACGTTCAAAGAGTGGAATGATCGGGCATGCCGGCTGGCAAACGGCCTTCGGGACATCGGGTGCGGCCAAAAGGACTCCTTTGCAGTGATCGCCTACAACCGTGGCGAGTGGATGGACATCTATGCCGGATGCGCCAAGGGCGGGCAGATGGTGGTCCCCATCATGTTCCGCCTGGCGGGGCCCGAGATCGAGTACATCGTGAATCATTCCGAGTGCAAGGCCTTCATCGTGGAGGCTCCCTTCGTGGATCTCATCAACGGAATCAAGGACAAGCTGCCTGTCTCCAAAGACGCTTATATTTATTTGGGAGACGGGCCCGTGCCTGACGGCTATGTCGGGTTCGAGGAGTGGCTTGCCAAGTCCTCGCAAAAAGAGCCGGACTACCTGGTGGACGCGGCGGACATCTGGACCATCATGTACACCTCCGGGACCACCGGGCGCCCCAAGGGAGTCATGAAGACCCACGAGAGCTACATGGCCCAGTACTATCTGAACGACACAAACCTCGGGGTGCTGCCGACGGACAAGGTGATGCTGGTCATGCCCATGTGCCACGTCAACTCCATCTTCTATTCCTTTGCCTACACCCTGGTGACCGCACCGGTCTTCGTGTACAACATGGTGAGCTTTGATCCGGAGGACCTGCTCCGCACCATCGACGAGTACAAGATTACCTTCACTTCCCTCGTGCCCACTCACTACATCATGATGCTGGCCCTGCCGGACGAGGTGAAAAAGAGCATCGATGTCTCTTCCATACGCCAGTTGCTGATCTCTTCAGCACCGGCCCGTAAGGACCTCAAACTGGCCATCATGGAGTACTTTGAGAACGCCGAGCTGTGGGAAGCTTACGGGAGTACCGAGGGCGGTCTGGTTACTTTGCTTCGGCCCGAGGACCAGTTCAAGAAGCTCGGATCAATCGGCCGCGAGATTTTCGGGACGGACCGCATCCGCATACTGGACGAAGACCGGAAAGAGGTCCCGGACGGGGAGGTGGGTGAACTTTTCTACCGCACTCCTATGCTTTTCAAGGAGTACCTGAAGGAGCCGGAAAAGACCAAAGAGGCCTTTGAAAACGGCTGGTCTTCTGCCGGAGACATGGTCATGCGGGATCCCGACGGCTACTATGTGCTCGTGGATCGCAAGGCCAATATGATCATTACAGGTGGAGAGAACGTGTATCCCTCCGAGGTGGAGGGTGCCGTGGGCGCACACGAGGCGGTGAGGGACATCGCTGTCATAGGCATACCGGATGAGAAGTGGGGCGAGGCCATAAAGGCCGTGATCGTACTCCACGAGGGGTATGAGCCCAGCGAAGAACTCGCGAAGAATATAATTGACTTTTCTCGTGACAAAATTGCAGGTTATAAGCGCCCTAAGACTATTGATTTCATCAAGGATGAAGAAATGCCCAGGACCCCCACCGGCAAGATCCTTCATCGTATTCTGCGGGAAAAGTACGGCAAGTGGAGCGAAAGCTGATTCAAGCATGCTCCCGCAGGAACACCCGGCGTCCCTGACGGGGCGCGGGAAAGCCCCTGAGAGGGCTGGGGTTAATGGGAACCGGTGTGCACACAAACGATTGGAGGTATAGTGACAATGTTGAAAAAGGCGTTCATTCCGTACAAAGGCTACTACTCGAGTCCGTTTTCCCGCTGGCAGGGAACCATGCAGTATGAGAATTCAATTTACCTGGGTGCAACCACTGCAAAACGTTGGATGGAGAGCAAGGGCTGGAATCCTGAGATGTGTGAGTACCTGGTGTTCGGCAACACCATAGGACAGCACCACCAGTTTTACTCCAGCGCCTGGGCCGCGGCCCTGATGGGAGCTCCCCGGATTTCCGCCGTGGCTCTCAGCCAGGCCTGCACCACTTCCACCACCTGTGTCTGGAACGCCGCCATGGGCGTTGAGAACGGGCTGTATGGGGTGGTGGCCGCGCTCATGACGGACCGGTGCTCCAACGGCCCTCATACAGTCTGGCCCAACCCTCTGGGCCCTGGTGCCGAGGTGATCTCGGAGAACTGGATGATGGACAACTTCAACAGCGATCCCAACGTGGGCCTTCGCATGATCGAGACCGCTGAGAACGTCGCCAAGGAAGGCGGTTTCACAAAGGAGCAGGCCGACGAGCTGTCCCTGCACCGTTACAACCAGTACCTTATGGCCCTGGAGAACGACCGCGAGTTTCAGAAAAGGTACATGTTCCCTGTGGAGATCAGGATCTCCAAGAAGAAGACCGTCACCGTTGAAGAGGACGAGGGAATCACGCCCAGCACGGCAGAGGGCCTGGCCAAGCTGAAATCGGTTATCCCGGGCGGCATCCTCAGTTTCGGCGCCCAGACTCACCCGGCGGACGGGAACTGCATGTTTGTGGTCTGCACCGAGGAGAAGGCCAAGGAGCTGAGCGCGGACCCGTCTATCCCCGTACAGATCATCTCCTACGGTTTTTCCCGGGCAAAGGCCGGGTACATGGCGGCCGCCCCGGTTCCTGCGGCCAATATGGCCCTCAATGATGCCGGAATGAAGATCACCGACATGAAGGCCATTAAGACCCACAACCCGTTCATAGCGAACGACCTTTACATGGCAAAGGAGTTCGGAATCGATCCCAAAGGCACCAAGGATCTCACTTTCAACGACTACGGATCCAGCATGGTCTACGGGCATCCACAGGGCCCGACTGCAGGCCGGAACATCATCGAGGGCATCGAGGAAGTCGCCATGAGGGGCGGCGGATACCTGCTCTGGGCGGGCTGCGCCGCAGGGGACACCGGCGGCGCCATCATCATCAAAGTTGGCTGAACAACCTGTGGATCACTGTATCCGGTGCGGCACGTGCTGCCGGGGCGGCAGTCCCACACTCCACTCCGAGGACGCCGCCCTTGTGCTGGACGGCGTGCTCCCTGCGGCGTCGCTATACACGATCCGGCGGGGCGAAGTGGTGCGGGACAACGTGCACGGCAGGCTTGCCCTGCTGAGCAGCGAGAGGATCAAGGTCAGGGAGCGGGGTGTTCCCCCGTATCAAACGGCATGTGTCTTTTATCACCATGCCGGCAAGGCCTGCACGATCTACGAACGCCGCCCGGCCCAGTGCGCCGCGCTCGAGTGCTGGAACCCGGACTCCTTTATGGAGGTCTACGAGCATCCCGGTGCGGAGCGCGCCCATGTGATCGAGGATCCCAACCTCCTGGAGTTCGTGGAAGAACACGAATCCCTGTGCGGGTATTCATTGGTGGACCGGGCGGTCAGGAGCATCGGACGCGAGGGAAAGGAGGCCGTGCAGAGGCTCATCGGCATCATTCAGGAGGACCACCGGTTTCGCGTCCGCGCAATGCAGGATCTGGGAATACCCGAAGACGCATTGGAGTTCGTCCTGGGACGTCCGCTGACCAGGACCCTCCACATGTTCGGTCTGGAGATCAAGGAGCGCCCGGACGGGTCGCTTCTGCTTAGAAAGGTTGAATAGCTTAACAGCTTATCAGCTAAAAAGGCCCCGCAGCCTGAAAGCCGCGGGGCCTTTTCTTGTCAATTCCAATGCCTCAATTTTATCGCATTAGAACAGCCCTTGCACCTTACCTGTGGCGGTGTCCACGTCGATGCGGCGGAGCGCCGGATCGGAGCTGGTCCCCGGCATCAGGCTGATGGTGCCGGCGCAGGGGCAGAGAAACTTGGCGCCAGAGTAAATGAGAACGTCCCGGATGGGAAGCGTCCAGCCCTTGGGCGTGCCCTTGAGCGCGGGATCGTGGGTCAGGCTCAGGTGCGTCTTCACCATCATGGTGGCGAAGTCGTCGAATGAGGAGTCGGCCTCGAGCATTTTGGCCTTGGCCTCGGCCTCGGGGGTCCAGGAAACACCGTCCGCTCCGTAGACCTCTTTGGCGATTTTGTCCACGCGATCGCGCAGCTTCATCTCCAGAGGGTACAGGAACTGGAAGTCGTTTCCTTCCTCGCAGGCTTCCTTCACGGCCTCGGCGAACTCTATGGCGCCGTCGCCGCCATCGGCCCAATGTGTGGAAGTTGCACAGCGGGCACCGGCTGCTTCGGCGGCCTTGCGGACCGCTGCGATCTCGTTATCGGTGTCCGTGTGAAAGGCGTTGATGCAGACCACCGGGTTGATCCCGGCCTTGCGGATGTTCTCGATGTGCTTGACCATGTTCGGAATGCCCTTTTCCACGAGCTCCACGTTTTCCTTGGTGTAGGCCTCGTCCAGGGCAAGGCCGGCCACGACCTTGGGACCGCCGCCGTGCATCTTGAGGGCGCGAATGGTGGTTGTGAGCACGGAGACGTGCGGCTTGAGCCCGCTGTTGCGGCATTTGACGTTCCAGAACTTCTCGAAGCCGATGTCCGCACCGAACCCGCTCTCTGTGATGTGATAGTCAAACAGCTTGAGCCCGACCCTGTCCGCGATGATGGAGGACTGGCCCACGGCGATGTTGGCGAAGGGGCCGGCGTGGACCATGCAGGGCTGATACTCGGCCGTGGTCATCAGGGTGGGGTTGATGGTGTTGCGCATCCAGGCCGTCATGGCGCCGCCAACCTCGAGGTCCTTGGTCTTGACGGGTTTGCCGGTCTTGTCAAAGGCCAGGGTGATCTCGTCCATGCGGGCCCGCAGGTCCGGCAAGTCGCGGACGATCGAGAGAATTGCCATGAGCTCCGAGGAGACGGCGATACCGAACTTGCTCTGCATGGTGAAGCCGTCGTACCGGCCGCCGAGGCCGATGATGATGTTTCGCAGGGACTGGGCGCAGAAGTCGATGATCCATCCGAACTCCACGCGGGTGGGGTCGACGTCCAGCCTTCGCATCTTGGTGAGGCGGGCGAGCTGTTCGTCGGTGTAGTTCCGCTCATGCTGCATCCGAGCGGTCAGTGCGACCATGGCCAGGTTGTGGGCGTTCATGATGTCGTTGATATCGCCAGTGAGGCCCATGGAGAACTCGGTCATGGGAATCAAAAGGGCATTGCCGCCGCCGGCCGCTGTTCCCTTGATGTTCATGGTCGGGCCGCCCGAAGGCTGCCTGAGCGCGCCGCCCACGTTAAGGCCGAGTTTGCCCATGCCTTCCATGAGTCCTACTGAAGTGGTGCTCTTGCCTTCGCCGAGCGGGGTCGGTGTGATGGCGGTCACCTCGATGTACTTGCCGTCAGGGCGGTCCCCGAGGCGTTCCATGATTTTCAAAAAGTCGAGTTTTGACAGCCTGCCGTACTCCTGGTACTCCTCTTTGCTGAGTCCGAGCTTCTCCCGCCACTCCTCGTGGCTCGGCATGTTCGCTTCGGCCGCTTCGGAAATCTGCCAGTCCTTCATGTTAACCGCATCGTATGCCATACTTTGTCTCCTCCTTGGTCTATGATTTGGCCTTCGAGTAAGGCGAATTCGCCCCTATCCTCTGGTATTTCTTCATGTTCAACGAAATCCCGTACCAGAAAATGCTTGTGCCGTCAAGAACAACCGGCTCGATTTCGGGCATGCACAGCGATTTTCCCATTTACACCATTGTGCCCGATTCGGTATGAGGGAAAAGAGTTGTTAATGTGTTTCACCCTACCTGCGGGGGATGGCTGCGACAAGATCACGGCGTGTCGCAGCCCGGGTGTCTTGCCTTTATTCGGCGGGAGGTAAATATGATTAGCAAAACCAAACTGTTGGGATTCATAGGCGCAGGCAATATGGCAGGCGCCCTTGTCCGCGGGCTTCTCCGGAGCAAACTCTACGAACCGGATGAAATGGCCGCATCGGACACCGACACGGAACGCCTGAACGCCCTGGCCCGCGAGGCGAATATCCGGATCCACCCGGACAATCCGTCACTGGTGCGTGACTGCACGGCCCTGATCCTGGCCGTCAAACCTCAGGTCGTCCCGGACGTCCTGGCGGAGATCAGGGAGCAGGTCTCCGAGGATCAGCTCATTATCTCCATCGCTGCCGGCGTTCCTCTCTCCCTGATTCGTGAAGCCCTGAGAAAGGAGCCGCCGCTTGTCAGGGTCATGCCCAACACGCCCGCACTCATCGGCCGGGGAGTGAGTGCCCTTGCCGCCGGTAGCAGGGCCTCGGACGAACACATGGCTGTGGCCCGGGCTGTGTTCGAGGCCGTGGGCCGCACCCTGGTGGTGGAGGAGACCATGATGAATGCCGTGACCGCCGTCTCAGGGAGCGGTCCTGGCTATGTCTTCCGTATCATGGAGGCCATGGTGCGTGCCGGAGAGGATGTGGGGTTCGATAATAAGACGGCCGTGGACCTCGTGCTGCAGATGATGCTTGGAGCCGCGCACCTGGCCGCCGAGTCCGAACACGGCCTGGCCGAGCTAAGGGAGATGGTCACCTCTCCGGGAGGAACAACCGCCGCAGGGCTCGCCGTAATGGAAGAAAGGGACCTTGAGGAAATACTGATAGCGGCCGTGCGTGCGGCCCGGGACAGGGCGGTGGAACTAGGCAAGTGATCCGGTTTCGCTTGCCTTTCTGAAACAATTTGTACTATCAATTCCATAACCTTTGTCCTTATCCGTGTGATGCTTTTGATTAGTAGTTTCTTTTTCACTTCATTTTTTTTGTTTCTTCGTTGTCTTCGTGCGCTTCGTGGTGAATCTTTGGCGGAGGCGGTGAAAACAGCAAGACATGTGGTTCGAGTCCTTAACCATCAGCCGTAATCTACCGTGAAAAAAGCGTCCCAAAAAGGCAGAATCAAGGTCGGCTTCAAGGATGCCCTGGGGTTGCTGGGCCCCTATGTCAGGACCCGGGTCCTCGAACAGGTCAAATCCGTCTGGCTGATTATCGTCTATCTGGTCCTGTTTCAGACCATTGTCCTCAGGATTCCCGTGGCACAGGCCGCCCTTATATCAATTGGCATAGGGCTGGTAATAGCAGGGCTCACGTTTTTCATGGAGGGGCTCGTCTTAGGCCTTATGCCCCTGGGTGAGCGGGTGGGGATGAGACTGCCTCAAAGGGTGGGCCTGATGCCCATCCTCCTGTTCGCTGTTTTGCTGGGCCTTCTGGCGACCCTTGCCGAACCCGCAATTCAGGTCCTCCAGGCGGCCGGCGGATCTGTCAACGCATGGGAGGCCCCGTTGCTTTTCATGCTCCTCAACAGCCATGCCCAGGCCCTGGTGCTGTCCGTGGGTGCCGGGGTCGGCCTCGCCGTGGCACTGGGCATGATAAGGTTTTATTACTCCTGGTCCCTGAAACCGATCATCTATGCGCTTGTGGTGCCCCTCCTGTTGATAACGGCCTGGGCGTTTCTGGACCCGAACCTGAGATATCTCACAGGGCTGGCCTGGGACTGCGGCGCGGTCACCACCGGGCCGGTTACAGTGCCCCTGGTGCTGGCCCTGGGGGTAGGTATATCCAGAATGGTCGGAAAATCGGAATCCGGGACCACGGGTTTCGGCGTGGTTACCCTGGCCTCGCTGTTTCCCATACTGGCGGTGTTTTGTCTCGGAATTGCGTTTTCCGGCTCTGTCCCCCGGCCCATGGATGAAAAGGCCTTTTTCCTGAAGGAAAACCGGGAACAGGTCAGAGCGCTCTTTGAGAGTGACGACCACATGGCCGCTTACGCCCTGCTTCGCGCGGGCGGCGTGGGGCGGGAAGCTTTTTTTGATGGAGACGGCGGGGCAGGTGAGTTCGCGCGCAAACTGGCCGAAAACCAACCGCTTCGAAAGGCCGTTTTCGGAAGCGACGAGGGTGAGTTCGCCCGCTGGTTGAGGGAGCAGGGATCACCTGAACTCCAGAGCGCCTATTTCGGTGATGAAGGTGCGGACAAGGAAGAGGTTCAAGCGGGGAGAAGCATGGGTGTCGGCCGGTTGCTCGGAGACAACCTTATCGCTGCCGTCAAGGCGATCGGCTTGTTGACAGTGCCGCTTTTCCTGGTCATGTTCGTCATCCTTCGGGAAAAGATGTTCAGAATGGACGAGGTCTTCCTCGGCCTGGGATTCACCGTGGTCGGGCTGTGCGTCTTCAGCCTGGGCATCGAGCTGGGCCTGGACAGGCTGGGCTCACAGGTGGGAAGCATGCTCCCGGCCTCTTTTCAGTCGGTGGAGGTGTCCCGGACACACAAGGACATATGCCCGTTCAACCCGGACGCAGTGCAGACCGCATTGACCCCTGACGGGGAGGAAAAGCGCTTTTTCTTCTCCGCCGAGGGAAGGAACCTTAAGGCGATCCCCTTTGTAGAAGATGACTACGATGAAGTGTCAGGGTGTTACCGTTTCAGGGAGACCAAGGGGCCGCTGTTCGGAGGGGAAGGCTCGCTTTATGGGATAATGGTGGTGTTGATCTTCGCCTTTATCATGGGCTATGGGGCAACCCTGGCCGAGCCCGCCTTGAACGCCCTGGGCCGAACCGTGGAGGAGCTTACCGTTGGAACGTTTCGAAAATCACTTCTCATGCAGAGCGTGGCGGTGGGTGTGGGCGTAGGGTTGGGAGTAGGTGTGGCCAAGATCATCTGGGACATCCCCCTGGCCTGGTTGTTGATCCCTCCCTATGTATTGCTGCTCGGGATCACCTTGATCTCCTCCGAGGAGTTCGTGAACGTGGCCTGGGACAGTGCTGGTGTGACAACAGGGCCCATCACCGTCCCCCTTGTGCTTTCCATGGGTCTGGGCATCGGTTCCCAGGTGGGAGTGGTGGAAGGTTTCGGTATACTCGCGGGGGCGTCGGTATTCCCAATTCTTTCCGTGCTGACCGTGGGCCTCTATGTGAACAGGGTTCGAAAGGCGGTCCTTAAAGGCGACACTCAAAAGCACGAGGAAGGACCGGCCATCCATGGATGATCCCAAAACACTCAGCAAGATCACCTTGATGATCAACCGGGCCGTATCGCCCGGTGTCCTGGCCGGGCTGAAGGACATAGGGGTCCACGATATCTGCGTGGCGGCCGCCAGGGCCCCTGTTATCCGGGAGCGCAAGGGCCTCTTCGGCATAGGGACCAAAGAGGACCTTGTGGACACCCCTTCGGACATCATAGTCTTTCTGGTGCCGCCGGAGATGGCCGATCCGGTGTTGAATCATGCAATCGATGCGGGTGAACTGACCATCTACGGCCGGGGCTCGGCATACAGCGAGGATATCACGGTCCCGGCGGCCCACGAGATCTTTGAAGAAGCCACCCCCATAAACGTGGACACGGAAAAGCCCGAAAGGGGGCTCAGGTCGCTCCAGAAGGTCTGCTGTATCGTACAGCGCGGCCAGGGCGAGGCCATCGCCAAGGTGGCTCTTTACACAGGGGCCGGTGTTCCGGTTATCTACTATGGAAATGGCACCGGAGTGCGGGACAAGATGGGCCTCCTCAGGATTACTATTCCTGCGGAAAAGGAAATCGTCGTGGTGGGCACTACCCGTCACAACTGCGAATCGGTCATGGACCTGATGATCGACGTGGGCCGGCTCGAACAGCCCGGCAAGGGGTTCATCTACACCTACCTTCTCAAGAAAGGCCTTGCAGACCTACAGGTCAGCCGCGGGGACCGGCGTCACGCGGCCACAATGGAGCAGATCGTCGCGGCCATAGATCAGATGCGGGGCGACACGGTGTGGCGTCGCTGGGCCGATGCCAAGGACTCGGCCAAACGCAAAGAGCGGGGTTACCTGACCGATCTAGTGGACTTGATCCTGTTTTGTAACGCCGGCAAGGGTGCGGAACTCGTCGATGCAGCCATGGCGGCAGGCGCGCCGGGCGCGACCATAAACACCTACAGGCACATCTGCCCGGCGGATTCGCCCCTGGCCCGCATGGGGCTCTCCCGGGAAGCCTGCAGCATGGTGATTCCATCGGAACTCGTTTCGGACATCATTGAGGCTGTAAGGGAGGCAGGCGCCTTTACGGATCAGTGCTTCGGGCAGGTCCAGGTTCGAACCATCAAGAAGGCGTTCACCTATGTCCCCTAGTCTCCGCTGAGAGTTATTCAACTAAGTCAACAACGTCCCCTATTCCGACGGGCTTACAAAACGGGCAAGCACCCCCGCTACTTTTTCAATGGCCGTGTGGTTCATGTCGGCTGCTCGGTCTTCGCTGCCCGCCTCGGTGTAGCAACGGAGTTCCGGCGCATTGCCCGAGGGGCGGAGGTGAAGGATCTCGTTGGAGCTGAAGGTGATCCTGAGCCCGTCGGTCGTATCTATGGAGGACACGGGGCCTAACCAGTAAAAGGTCTCCTGAATGGCTTGACTGCCGCCTTTGACGAGCTTATTGATGAGTTCAAGGCTTCGTTCCCCTGGAATCCCTTTCACCCGATCGCTGAAGGTGAACCGCCGGGGCAGGGACGAACCAAGCTCAGAGAGCCCCCCACCTGAGCTCCTTGCAAGGCCCAGCATGGCCAGGTGTACGATGACAGGATCTCTCGTGGGCAGTGGAGGAAGCACCTTGTCCCCCACCATTACGTCCGATGAGGTCAAAAAGCCGCCGTTTGCCTCGTATCCAACCACACATCCCCCTCCTGCCTCCACCTCATCGGCCATGGCCGCGATTACATAGGGTGAGCCGATCCGGGTGCGGCGGACCCGTTTGAACTTCCCGCAAAGTTCAACCGCCGTATTGCAGCTCACGGGCGTGACCACGGTGTCCGCGTTGCAGAATCCGGCGCACAGGATTCCGGCTACATCCCCCCGGAACCAGTTGCCGTGTTCATCGCTTATGAGAGGTCGGTCCCCGTCGCCGTCGGTTGAGAGGATAGCGTCGAACCCGTACTGTTCCGCCCAGGCCGCGGCCTTTTGAACGTCTTCTTCACGGATCGCCTCGGTGTCCACGGGGATAAAGGTCTCTGATCTGTCAAGTGGAGTCACCTCTGCGCCGAGCGCGCCGTAAATTTTTGTGAGGAGGTCCCGTCCCACCGCGGAGTGCTGGTAAATCCCGAGCCTGAGACCTGAGAGGAAATCCGAAGGAAAAACGCTGAGCCAGCGCTCCAAATAGGCCTCCTCGGCGGAGGGGTCCACCTGGCCCAGGTCGGGCTCCGAAGGAGTGGACCCGCCTTCCGGCTCCACGCTCTGGGCCATTATACCCGCTTCGTCTTCCTTGAGGATCTCACCGGCCGGCTTGTTGAATTTGATTCCGTTTCTGTCTTTTGGGATATGGCTTCCGGTCACCATTATGGCGGGGATCCTTTCCTGCAAGCCGTAAAGGGCCACCGCAGGAGAAGGAATGCGCCCGCAATTAACCACAGTGTAACCGAAGTCCCTTACCGCGCAGGCCACGGCCCGCATGATGCGCCTTGTGCTGGGCCGGAGATCGCCGGCGATTGCCACGCGGTCGTCCGCGGAGTTCTGCCCGCTTTCCTCGAGGTATCTCAGAAAAGCGGTCGTGTAGGCCATGCACACTTCGTCCTTCATGTCGGATACTTGCCCTCGCGCACCGCTGGTACCGAAATTTACATTGCTCGATTTCATGAGGTCTG
>CAYVDE010000056.1:0-7320 GCA_964450535.1 uncultured Desulfobacterales bacterium | reverse complement strand
GCCAGCGCCTTAAAATAGGGCTCTCCTCCCACCACATAAGTGTCATTGTGACCGGCGTCGTCCAGGGGCAGAAAGGCCTTGGGTTCGCGCGCCGCACTGTAGAGGGTCTCGCCCATTTTAAAGGGAACGATATCGTCTTCCCGGCCGTGAATTATCAGTGTGGGAACCCCCAGGCGCGGGATCTTGTCCAGGCTGTTGTAGTTGGCGGGCATAACCGGAGAGAGCAAAGCGAACGGGCCCATTCGCTTTGCCATATCCCTTGTACTGGTGAAGGCGCTTTCCAGGATAACGCACCTGACAGGATGATGAAGTGCAACCTCCACGGCCACGGCCGCCCCCAGAGACCGGCCGAGGGGCACTATACGCTCCGGTGGGATCCCTTTTTCGGCAACCAGGTGCCTGTAGCATGCGCGGCCGTCCCTGTACACGCCTTCTTCCGATGGCCGTCCCGTACTCTTTCCGTATCCTCGATAGTCGAAGAGCATGACTCCGAGACCGTGCCTTAAAAGGTGCCGCACGTTGTCCAGCCTGTGGCTTATGTTTCCGGCGTTTCCGTGGCAGAAGAGGAGAACCGGCGCGCGATCGTCCGGCGGGGCGAAGAACCATCCGTGAATCTGGACCTTGTCATCGACTTTTACGTACACGTCTTCGGCCTGAAGCCCCAGGTTGTTCGGTTGAAGATCCAGTTCCTTTTGCGGGAAGAACACGAAAAAGTTTTCGATTCGAGGATAGCAGGTGAAAAAAATGATTCCTCCGGCCAGGAAGATTCCAACGATGTGGAACCATTTCAAGGTCATTGCATGGCCCTCCTGTCGAGGCCCGTAAAAAGTCCCTTGGACGTCATTCCGGCGAAGGCCGGAAACCAGCGTTACTGATTTAACTGGACTCCGTTTTCTAACGGGGTGACGAAGCAGGTCGTTTTCGGGCTTTTTGCGACGCCGTCAAGAATCGATTCGCAACTGCGTCAAGATCATGATATTCTCTTTGACGCGTGTCAAGCGGGGGATGGCGGACGGCCGGGTAAAAAAGAACCATTGCGGCGGTGTATTGCGGGCCGCCGGAAGGAGACACATGGACGGCAAATACAGAATCCTCATCGTGGGCGCGGACGCAGCTTCACGCAAGCACATCCGCGCCACTCTCAAGGCTGATGCTGATTTCGTGATCGAGGACGCAAAGAGCGCGGACGAGGCCTTCCGTCGAATAAAGAAGGGCGCGCCGGACATCGTGATCGTGTGTCAGGCCCTGCCTGACATGGACGGGTTGGCCTTTTGCAGCCGCCTTAAGGAGGACTCGACCTCACCTGCCGCCAATGCTTACCTGATCTTAATCGGTGAGGAGGCCCAAGGGACTTGCATGACCAGCTGCCTTCAGGCAGGGGCTGACGACCTCCTGATGAGACCCATAAACGCCGAGGAACTCCTGGCCCGCGTCAAGGTCGGCTGCCGGGTTGCGTTCCACATCAAGAAGACCGAACTGGCCGTTAGAAACCTCTTCCGTGAGATTGATGTGCTCCTGATCCAGGAGGGGGGATGCGCGCCGGGTTACAACCCGGTCACCGCCTTCATCACATACACCCTCGAGACACAGGGCCGCGAGGTCTTTGCGACTAGAGAGGGATTCAAGTCCCTTGTGTCGGGCCGCCGCGAAGACTTTGTCCGGCTGGTGTACGACCCGAGCCTTTACAAGAAGCTTGATTACATATCGGGTGTCTTTCATGCGGCCCCCCTCGTGGAGTGGCGGGGCGCTCTTCTCAGGGGAGAGCGTTACCGGGATTTTGTCAAGTTGGAAACCCAGAAGAAGGCGGCAGCCTCCATTCGAAAGCGCAAGGTCCGCGCCATCATCGGAATCGGCGGAAACGGCACTTTCAAAGGGATCCGTTCCCTCTGCGAGATGCTGCCCACCTCGATCCAGGCCTTTTTCGTGCCGGTCACCATTGACAGCGACGTGGCAGGCACCGACTGCATCGGCCAGCACACGGGCGTGGAGATCGGCGCCGAGAAAATCCGCTGCTACATGGCGGACGCCCGCACCCACAAGCGTACTTATATTGTGGAGATGATGGGCGCGAGCAGCGGATTTCACGCGCTTAACTCATGCCTGGGGGCGCGGGCCCACCTGGCGGTCCTTCCTGACATGGAGATCGATCACCGGGCCGTGGTGGAGGCGGTCAACCGCCGGGGCGAGTGCGTAATCGTGGTGGCCGAGGGATACAGGAAAGCAGAGCGGGATGCGGAGGGCTCGAATCTCAACGCGGCCCAATATTTCCACAAAGAACTTGTGGACACGGGCATTCCCATCAAGCGCAAGGTGGTGTGCGAGCCTTTCAGCCGCGACATCCGCGGGGCCGCCCCCAACAACCAGGACGTGACCCTGGCCCAGCGCATGGCCTACAACGTGGCGTCATATCTCAAGGCGGGCACCTCCCGCCTCATGCCGGCCGTGCTCTCGGGCAGGGAGTATGCCATACCCTTCAACGAGATATGCACGGACAACATGAAGGCCGCCGATCTCCTGGTCCTCTCCAACCGCCTTACATAAAACAATACTATGGCTTGACCGCACGTAAATTACGTGTTACACGTATAAAACGTGCGATATTAAAGCTCGGAGGGGAACATGCGCCAAAACATTACGCTCAGTCTGGACAAAGACCTGCTTCAGAAGGCGAGGGTGCTGGCCGTGCGCAGGCAGACTTCGGTCAGCGGACTGCTTCGCGCGGAGCTCGAAAAACTCGTCTCCTCGGAGGAGGAATATGAACGGTCGAAACAAAAGGCCATGGCTGATCTGGCGAAAGGATTTCATTTTGGGGGCGGAGGAATGATGCCTCGGGAGGAACTGCATGACCGAAAAGGTCTTCGTTGACACCAACGTCCTGGTGTATGCACACGACTTGGATGCAGGGGAGAAGCGGGAAGTCGCCGCGCGTGTCCTCCGAGCCTTGTGGGAGAACAAACAGGGGGTCCTGAGCGTTCAGGTGCTTCAGGAGTTCTACGTCACAGTAACCCGAAAAATTCCCGGGCCACTGCCCTTGGCGGTCGCAAGGGGCATCATCGAGAACTACGCCCACTGGCCGGTTTTCCAGAACACCACCGCCACGTTGCTGTACGCTTCAGAGATCCAAGAGAGGTGGCTACTCTCTTTCTGGGATGCGCTGATCGTAGCTGCCGCCTCGGAATCCGGAGCCGGGAAATTTCTCACTGAAGATCTCAATGAAGGACAGCTTGTAGAGGGACTTCTGATTGAGAATCCTTTCCACAAAACCGACATCACGCAAGGGGCCGCTCACCCCCGTTCGTGAAGATCCAACCGATACACTGTTTGAACGTCAAAAAACAAGACCTGACCCCATTGTTTGCACGATACGTTCGGCGGCGCAGCCGTCCCACAGCTCAGGGACCTTTCCCGTCTTGATCTCCCCGGCCTGAAACCGCTCAAAGGCCTCCAGGATACCCTCACGGGATGTCCCCACCAGGATGTTGGAGCCCACGTCCACCGTAATGGGCCTCTCGGTGTTTTCCCGCAAGGTAAAGCACGGGACGCTCAAGGCGGTTGTCTCCTCCTGCAGGCCGCCGCTGTCCGTCAGGACCAGGGCCGAGTCTTTCCACAGTCGAAGGAAATTGATATAGGAAAGCGGAGGCATGAGCCTGATGCCGGATTTTCGCACCAGGGCCCCCAGTTGGAACTCCTCGATACGTTTTCTGGCGCGTGGGTGAATGGGGTAGAGCAGGGGCAGTTCCAATGAGACTTTTCCCAGGGCCTCCAGAATGCCCTGGAAGGTCTCCGGGTCGTCCACGTTGGACGGACGGTGAAGCGTCACCACGCCGTAGGAGCCTTCTTCCGGCAGCCCTTCAGGGTCCGGCAGTCGCGGAATGCGCTTGAGCTGGTGGAAAAGGGTGTCTACCATAACGTTTCCCACCAGGTGGATGTTTCCCTCTTCTTTTCCCTCGTGCAGCAAATTGTCCCGGCCGGAGGGTTCGGTCACGAACAGGAGATCGGAAAGGGCGTCGGTCACGATGCGGTTGATCTCCTCGGGCATGTCCATGTCGCGGCTTCGAAGACCCGCCTCCACGTGGGCCACACGGATGTTGTTCAGCTTCTTAGCGGTCACCGCGCATGCCAGGGTGGAGTTCACGTCCCCCACCACAACTATCATGTCCGGCCGCGACTCCATGCACACCTTTTCGAAGGCGACCATCACGCGGGCGGTCTGCTCCGCATGGCTGCCGGATCCAGCCTCGAGAAAGTGGTCCGGCTCGGGCAGGTCAAGCTCATCGAAGAAGACACGCGACATGGCATAGTCGTAATGCTGGCCGGTGTGTACGATCTCCCACGAGATATTGCTCAAATCTCCCCGGCGCCGGAGTTCCCGGACTATGGGCGCGATCTTCATGAAGTTGGGCCTTGCTCCGGCCACCACCAGTATTTTCAAAATTTCTCTCCTCTCTTCGCGGTGTAGCTGTGAACTTGAAGCGTAACCTCCAAAAAAGCGGATTCCCTCTCTGAGAGCCGGCTGATTTTTATCCTGTTGATGGTCATGAGCTTATCTGAGTTCTCGATTTGTACTAAAAACGGAACCAGTCCATCCATGCCTATTCTCTCCAGTTTCATTTCCATGCCATCAACACTTACAGGAGAGGATTCGCGCATTACTGAAAGGGGCTTCATATATTGAATGTTCTGCGCTATCCCTTCCTGCCTGGCGATCCCTTCAAGAAAGGAAAGCAGGCTGAAGCCTTCCGAGTCCTGCTCGAGTTGTCGTTCAATCGATAACTGCTTTTCTCTGAATCGTACCCACTCATCGGTCATTTCGATCATGCTGGAAAAATCAGACTCTCTATCGCTGACAAGGCCCTCGAGCCTGCTCTTTCTTTCTATTGCAGGAGACAGTATAAAGAAAAAATAGATCGACGCAAGTATCAAAGCACTGCCGGCCATGATAATGGCCTTGTCAAGGCTTTTTATAGTCATTTATTGTTTATCCAATGCAAAATTATATCTTATCCGATTCTTATTGCTATCCAATGTGGCGCTGACCAAACTTACCTTACTGAAAAATTTCAATTCATCCAGTTTATCCTGAAGATTGTCAACAATCTTGAAAGAAAGAGTGGTTCCATCCAGCCTCACGACTTTTTCGTCTATAATAATGTTGTCTACAGTTGTGGCTTCAAAATTTGATAAAGCATGGGTCAAATTGGATAATACATTTAAAATGCTTTTGTCAGGCCCAATAATATTTCCCAATCCATGCCTTTCTTTGGCTTCAGCTATTTTTTGTCGCAGAATATCAAGTTCTTTCCCTTTAATCACGGTAATTGTGTCAGGAAAAGTCGACAACAGCAGCCTTCTGGTTTGCTCATTAAAGTCGTTGTATTGCGCCTCCAATCGATAAACATCCATATATAAATTGAGTGTGACCAGCACAATAAGGGCAAAAAATGCCGAAAGGCAATAAGCTACAGTTGATTTGAGGTTTTTTGTGCGGTTTACGGCATACTCCCCCCTGCAGAAGTTAACCAGCTTCCCGGGAGGACGGCATTTGAGCATGGCCAGGGCTAAGGGGACACTCAACTTCTGCTGCGTGTGCGGCTCTGGTGATTGGGCGCCCGCAATTGCGTCAAAAGGCCTCCAGGCGGTCATGGGCATTTCACTGTATTCTCCGTCTGCCTGCGCCCCTGTGACAAGCACTTCGGATACCTCCGCCTCGGGTCGCTTGATGCCGTAAATGCTCAGGGATTCATGGATCCAGCTTGTGTCGTTTGTGAGGCGGGGCAGAGCCCTGATGAAATCCAGTGTTCCCCTGTAAATCACCAGCAGTACAGGGCCTTCCGGGTCCAGGTTGATGATTGCAAGGGCGTCTTTCCTGTTGCTGTCTTCGGAGAGCGTCGCCAGGTGGTGAAGGGCAAAGTCGTCAACGGTCACAATTGAGGGCGTAACGCGGGCATCTCTCAGGAGCGCCATATGCTGGTTCATGGCCTGAATAGAGACCCCCACTGCGGTGACGCTGGTCTTTCCTGCATCCGGCAGGAAATCGACCAGCAGATCATCAATGGGATATGGCACGTGCGGCTCCATTTGATACTTGATGATTTTGTCCAGCTTCCTGGGATTGTCGAATTCAGGGTCGATTTCCCGGAAAAGCGCCCTCGAAGAAGGCAGGGAGGAGACGACAAAGTCCCGGCTCAGTTTGTGAGCCCTGAACAGGTCATCAAGCTCATCAGCAAGCCGCTCCGGGTTATCCACCTCCTGGTACAGGACGTGTTCAACTTCCGGGCCGCCAAGGGTGTTTCTCAACTGCACTATCCCTATGTGTGATTCCCTGACCTTAAGACCTACTATATGTTTAGGCCCAATTATTTCGAGCACAGAACTCTTCATCAGGTCAGCTCCTTCCATCCGCTCAATGCTGTCCGCATCCAGCCACTTCGTTTCCAATGCTAAGCTTCACCCGGTAAAACTTTTAATGCCTGAAACCTCCTCGATTTCCTGCTGGTATACATAATGGCCGTGGTCATGGAGGTCTCCGGAAGTCGATCCCGTCAACGAACTTCGCCCTGCCCCCGAGCCCTCCTCCCGGGTGTATTGAAAGGAGGGTGGAAAAGACCGCCAGGATAACCAGGACGATAAGAAGCTCGAAAAGGGAAGAGCCCCTTGGCCTACTACCCTTCGACCGCCCAGTTCGTGACATCGGCATCCTCGCCATGCCCTCCTTCCTCTCCGTCCGCGCCGTAGGACCAGAGGTCGAAATCCTCATTGTGCACGCCGGGGCTCAGGTAGAGGTAGTCATTGCCCCAGGGATCCTTCGGAAGAACGCCCTTTTCGATGTAGCCGCCCTTACGCCAGTTCCTGGGGATGCGCCCGACCGTCGGCTCCTCCACCAGCGCGCGGAGCCCCTGGTCGGTGGAAGGGTAGAACGCGTTGTCCAGCCTGAAAAGCTTGAGAGCGTTTTCCAGGGTCTGGATATCCATCCTGGCCTTCATGGCGCGCGCTTCACCGGGCCGGTCCATGATCCTGACTGCAATGAGGCTTGCCAGAATCCCCAGGATGGTTATAACGATGAGGATTTCCAGAAGCGTAAACCCTGCGCCGGGAGACCTTTTAGTGCGCCGGCTTGATCGCCTAAAAGAATTCATATTGTCTTCTCCTGATCTATCCAGCCCCTGCTCTTACGAGTTCTTCAATCTCCACCCATGCCGCCTTCTTCCTGTTTTCCCCTTAACACCTTAACACCTTAACACCTTAACACCTGCGACTCGAAGAGTCGCTACTGAACCGCCTTTGTCATATCAAATATGGGCAGCAGGATCGCCATCACGA
>CAYVDE010000055.1:0-18968 GCA_964450535.1 uncultured Desulfobacterales bacterium | reverse complement strand
GGTTTTGTACTGCTCTGCTTCATGTTTTTCTTTTCCGGCTACGGAATTGGAATTTTCAGACTTTTTGCTGTTTTTTCATTGCTGTTTTTTAACCTTCCCAGAATGGTCAGCGGTGCACATTGGGTCACGGATGTCGCAGTAGGATCTATGGTGCTTGCTTTGATTACGATCAGCTTCTGGTTTTTCACTCCATTCAAGGACTCCTGCATCCAATGGTGTACCCGCAAACTAGATCCGCTTCTCAACGTGGTATTTCGCCTCATACCGGAACGAACAGCTCGAAAGGAGGATTCTGAGGTATGATGATTTTCCCATGACGGTCGGTAAAAAAGTGATCTTAAGAGTCGTGCCATATTGAAGGATTTTCTATGGCTTGACAGACACGAACGAACCTTGTAGGTTGCCCTCGAAAAGCGCAACAAAAAAAGGGAAACAAGGAAATGGAGGACAGCGTATGCCGTTTTCACTACCTAATATACGCCTCAACCTTGCGGGTGATTACCCGAGCATTCACCCCAGCTCTCTCATTGACCCTTCAGCTCAAATCATAGGAAATGTAGAGATCGCCAATGATGTGTTTGTAGGCCCGATGACGGTCATACGCTCCGACCAGCGCGGGCCTGACGGCAAAGTGGGGCTTATCAAGATCGAGGAAGAGGTCAATATTCAGGACGGCGTCATTATCCACGGCAACCCGGGCGCTTCAGTGACCATCGGGGCCAGAACCTCAATTGCCCACGGAGCAACCATTCACGGCCCGGTCACAGTAGGGGAAGGATGCTTTCTGGCAATCCGGTCCCTGCTGTACAGTGCCAGCATTGAAGAACACGTCTGGTTGGGAATTGGGTCACTCGTTATGAACACGAACCTTCCGTCCTTTACTCTGGTTCCCGTTGGCAAGGTGGTTCGGGGCCTTCAGGACGCCCTGGAGCTTCGCCTTGTTACAGACGATGAAAAAGAATATATGGAAGGTGTCCTTGCCGCGAATTCACGACTGCGCCTGGATTACCTTGAACTGCGAAGCAAAGCCGAATCCATTAAGCAGGCTGTCAGGGAAAGGCTCGCAAAGAAAGAGGCTTGACAGTCAGGAAGATCATGGCTGGAGCAACCGTGCAGCACAGGGCCCCGGCCCGGAACAGGCCTGTAAAGACTAATTCTGAGGTACTGTTATGATACTTGAAGGATTAAAACTTGCATTTTTCGGTGTTTCTATTGTTTTCTTGTTTCTGATTATTCTGATAGCGCTTATCTCCCTATCCACATCAATCCTTAGACCGATTGTGGAGAAGGAAAAGCTGAAAAAAAAGTAACCCCCCGGAAAAACGTCCCGGCACTGACTGCGTCCTTAACAAAGCCACGCTGCCGGCCGCTGTTAGCGCAGCAAATGAGGCCTGCCATAAACCTTGCAATGACAAGCCCATTTTATTGATCCCATACCAGAATACATTGTTGCAGACGGCAATAGGTTGCACTGTTCAGTTCATTATAATCATTGCGACTCTCAGATTGGGAAAGCCCGGGAAAAGCTCATGAAGAAAAAACTATTGGTGGCGGTTTTTGTGGCAATGGGCCTCTGCCTTTTGGCCGGAGGCATGTCTTATTCCGAAACCCCTGACAACGCCGAACCGGTTTATCAAAGCCTGCCTTCTTTAGGAAAATTACTGCACAATTTCGGGGAGGCCACAGGTCTTTTCAGTTTCATTTCCCCGCTTACCGGCGATTGGGTTGATGGTATCGGTCGAGTGGTAATGGTAATAGTCGGCCTTGTTTTGTTATACCTGGCAATAAATAAAAATTTTGAACCCCTTTTGCTTGTACCTATCGGCTTCGGCGCAATTATGACTAATATCCCTGTCGTTAACATGAGCGACCCGGGAGGAATTCTATATTACATCTATGTTGTGGGAATAAAAACCGGTGTTTTTCCACTCCTGATATTCATGGGAGTGGGCGCAATGACCGATTTCGGACCTATGCTGGCCAACCCCAAGACAGCGATCCTGGGAGCAGCCGCCCAAGTAGGTATCTTTTCCACACTTGTAGGGGCCCTTGCCCTTACGGATTTTTTCCCGGGTATCCATTTCAATATTCTGGAGGCGGCATCAATCGGCATAATCGGCGGGGCTGACGGGCCCACGGCGATCTTTCTCTCCAGCCAGCTCGCGCCCCATTTGATCGGACCCATCGCCGTTGCCGCCTATTCCTACATGGCCCTGGTCCCGATAATCCAACCCCCTATAGTAAGGCTTCTGACAAACACCGAGGAACGCAAGATAAAAATGCAACAGCTTCGTTATGTGGGAAAGATCGAAAAGATAATATTTCCGCTGTCTGTCTTTGTATTGTGTATACTCCTTTTGCCTTCGGCATCACCTCTTATCGGTTTTTTCATGTTCGGAAACCTCATGAAGGAGTGCGGAGTAGTCAACAGGCTCTCGGAGACCGCTCAGAACTCCCTGATCAACATAGTGACGATCCTTCTCGGCCTGGGCGTGGGTGCTCAGCTCTCAGCAGGGCAATTCCTGAACGTATCCACCCTTGGAATTCTTGTTCTCGGGGTTATTGCGTTTTCAATAGGCACGGCATCAGGTGTAATAATGGCCAAGATAATGAACCTGTTTCCCGGCACCAAACTCAACCCCTTGATAGGGTCTGCAGGTGTATCTGCGGTTCCCATGGCTGCACGGGTCAGCCAGAAAATGGGAATGCAGGCGGATCCGCGAAACATGCTTCTGATGCACGCCATGGGCCCCAATGTGGCGGGTGTGATCGGATCGGCAGTGGCCGCCGGCGTCCTTCTGACCCTGAAAGAACTGGTTGCAGGTTAGAACGGCTGAAGAAAAAAACGTGACTCGCTTTTAGGGATCTGGAACCGCAGCATCCCACGGATCATGAGCCCCAGGCCCAGGGGATGCCCTTGGCGGCACAGGATCACGTAGCCGTTCCCAATGTCTGGATCGGCCGATATCTCGCTGCCTTTGGCGAGCCTGCGCAACTCCTGTCTACTCAGTTCGAGCCTTGCCTTGACCGCGTACCGACCGAACATCTGGATCACCCGCGTACTCGGCTTGATGAACTCCCCTATCAGGTGGAATCCCTTGATGCCCGCGGCTTCAACCTTGAGGTGCCCCGCCTTCACCAGGTGTACGCTCATCCTCAGGATGCGCCATGTGTCCTTTCTTCTGAAAAACAGATAGTCATCGAAAACAGACCCCGGAATGCCGAACCGATCCTCCATGTATGCCAGTATGCGTCGTTTTTCAGCCTCTTCGGCCAAGACGGGCCATGTAGAATCCCACTGAATCGACTCCGTGAGGATAGAATCGCCTGGTGAGTTCCAATCGGGTGTCATAACGCGCGTCCTTCCACTCGGTGAGTCCCGGTTCACACGGGACCCCCGGCGACAGGGGGAGCACATCCGCATTCCGCTCCTGCAGCAGATGGTCTACAACCGCCTCGTTTTCCTCCGGGTCGTAAGTGCACGTGGCATAGAGGAGGAGGCCTCCCGGTTCGAGCAGATCAAAGCCCCGCCTCAGGATCCGTTTCTGGAGCTCCGGAAACCGGGCGCTCCTGGGACCTCTAATCGGTTCTTTGCGGCCCTTCACCGCGCGGAAACCCCCTTCCCCTGAACACGGGACATCGGCCAGGACGAACTGAAAACCGTGCCGCCGGGGAAACTCCTGGGCCTGGTAGGCGGTCATAACCGAGTTCATTACGCCCAGTCGCCCCAGGGTATGGGCGAGGGCAGGGTGCCGCCCGGCATGCAGGTCATTCGCCACGACAAGCCCCCGGTTCTCCATGAGGGAGGTGAGGTGAGCGGTCTTTCCTCCAGGAGCCGCGCACATATCCAGGACATATGCGCCGGGCACCGGGGCGAGCGCCGGCCCGGCAAGGCACGAGGTGAGGGCCTGAGGGTGTATGTGCCCCAGAAAATAGGCCGCCATGTTGCCCGGTGCCTTGGGCCCGGCTACCGTGTAGAGGGTGTTGTCCGCCGGATGGGAGCGTTCGAAACTAAAGCCCCGCAGAGAGGCCTCGGCTACCACCTTTGAGGGAGATGCCTTGAGAGTGTTTATGCGAACATGTGCGGGGAGGGGCCGTTTTATGGCTTCAATGAAATCGGTAAAGTCCGGAATGATTTCCCGGTACCGGAAAAATAAGGAGTTCACCGCCATAGGTCCGCTAATGCCCGCCAGGGCCTCATCCCTTCCGGCCGATTACCGCGTTGGCGATCACCTTCCGCTGGATCTCGGAGGTGCCTTCGTAGATGGTGAAGACCCGGGCGTCCCGGTAGTATCGCTCCACGGGGAACTCCTTGATGTAACCATATCCTCCGTGTATCTGAAGGGCCTGGTAGGCGGCCCAGTTGGCCGTCTCAGAGGCGTAGAGCTTGGCCATGGAAGCCGCCGTTCCAAAATCCTCACCCCGGTCCCTCATGGCCGCCGCATTGAAAGTGAGCAGACGGGCCGCCTCGATCCTGGTGGCCATGTCGGCAATCATCCAGCGCAACCCCTGAAACTGGCTGATGGGTCGTCCGAACTGAACACGCTCGCGTGCATACTGGGTCGCGGCGTCCAGGCAGGCCTGGGCCAGGCCCACGGACTGCGATGCAATGCCGATGCGCCCGCCGTCAAGGGAAGCCATGGCGATCATGAATCCGGCCCCCTCGTCCCCAAGGAGGTTTTCCTTTGGAACGCGGCAGTCCTCGAACACCAGCTCCACTGTGTCAGAGGCGCGCAGCCCCATCTTGTCCTCCTCTTTGCCCACGGAAAATCCCGGTGTACCCTTCTCCACCACGAACGCGCTTATCCCCTTATGTTTCCTGCCGGTATCCGTATAGGCGGTCACCACGGTGATGTCGGAATTTTTTCCTGTCGTGATGAAGAGTTTGGTGCCGTTGATCACATAGAAATCACCGTCCCTTACCGCCCTGGTCTTCTGGCCGCCCGGGTCTGAACCGGCACCGGGTTCGGTCAGCGCAAAGGATCCGATCTTCTCACCTGCAGCCAGCGGCTTGAGGTAGGTCTCCTTCAGGTAATCCGACCCGAAAATGTATATCGGGCCGCAGGCCACCGAGTTGTGAACGGACATCACCACAGCGGTGGAAGCACAGGCATAAGCGATCTCCTGCATGGCAAGGGAATAACTCACCGTGTCCACACCGGCCCCGTGGTACTCCACCGGAACGTTCATGCCCAAAAGGCCCAGTTCACCCATCTGCCTGAGGATGTCCCGGGGAAACTCCCTGGTGCGGTCCCGTTCGGCCGCCCCGGGCATGACAATCTCCCGCGCAAAATCCCGGACCATTGCCTGGATCATTTTCTGCTCTTCGGTCAGATGGTATGCCATGTTCCCTCTTCCCAATCCAGCGTTTGATGGGCCGGGGACCGCTAGGGCGTATAGAGAACCACAACCAGTTCAGCCTTGCGGGGGCTCAGGTTTCTCAGCTTGTGAACGATGTTGGAGTTGAAATGGATCGATTCGTTGGGTTTGAGGACATTGCTGTTCTCACCCACGATTACTTCCACCTTGCCCTTGATCACGTAAACGAACTCCTCACCCGCATGCTGGTAACTCACACCCTTGTGGTCCGACTTTGCATCGATGAAAACTCGGAAGGCCTTTAAGTGCTTGTCCCGGGCATCGGGAGTAAGGGTTTCGTATGAATAGGCTTCGGTCCTTTTCTGATAATCCTCATCCCTTTTCCGGCCCTCTTCCTCTTTTTCCTCACGCAGCAGGATGCTCGAGTCGATGCCCAGCGCCCTCGATAGTTGCAGGATAACGGCAACGGGCGGAATCACCTCTCCTTTTTCAAGGCTCGAGATGTACTCCTTTGCCAGCCCTGTCTCGTTTGCCAGGTCATTGAGGCCCAGTTTTCTCTCCAGCCGAAGCTTCTTTACCCTCTTACCGAAAGGCTGTCTCTTTTTTTGTGCCGACATAGCGCCCCCCAGACCACACAAATCACTCGAAATAATCTATTTAATAAGTTTAATTTATTCGATTTTATTATAGCAACGAACACGCTTGAACATGCGAATTACAAGGCCGGCTACCACTGTGGCGCTGATCAAAATGATCAAGTTAGACGCAAAAAAGGTCATGACGAAGTTGAACGGGTTGTCCAGTCTGTAGGCACCCACCAAGAGTTGGATCCCGAAGAGCAGGAAGAATGCTCCTGCGCCAACAAGGCCGATCTGACATATCCACCACAAAGCCGAAGGCATTGGTTCCTATCCTGGATCAGGCAAAGCGATTCTGGGAAGGACCAGGTTGTCGGAGGCCGTGTAAGGATCCAATTCGCCCCTTACAATGGCATCCACCGTATCGTCGAATTCGCCGGATTCGGTTATTCCGCCCAGCACCGCATCAATAAGGCGATTCTTGACCATTTCGGAGAGCTCTTCACGCACTTTGTCCTTTCGGGAACGGAAACGCAGATCCCCGTAGACGGAACGAAGGTACTCGGCGTGCCTGTCGATCTCATCCAGCAGCTCGGCAACACCCTGATCGAAAACCGCCTGGGCCTTTAGAATGGGAGGCTTCCAGGTGCCCCCCTCGTGTTTCTTCTGGTCCATGTCGATCATGAGTCGCAGGTCGCTCATGGTCTTGTCCGATCCTTCGCGGTCCGCCTTGTTTATGAGAAATATGTCACCGACCTCGAGGATGCCGGCCTTTATTGCCTGAATATCGTCCCCCATCCCCGGAATAACGCATATAACCGTGGTATGGGCACTCCTCACCACGTCGACTTCGTCCTGGCCCACTCCCACGGTCTCAACAATGATAATCTCCTTTCCCATTGCATCCAGGACGTCAATGGAACTCCGCGTGGACTGGGTAAGCCCACCGAAATGACCCCGGGTGGCAAGGGACCGGATGTACACCCCATCGTCCATACTGTGCCGCTGCATGCGGACCCGGTCACCCAGAATGGCGCCTCCGCTGAAGGGACTGGTGGGGTCAACGGCGAGCACCCCCACACTCTTGCCCTTGGCGCGCAGATGGCTGATCATCTGGTCCACCAGGGTGCTCTTACCAACCCCCGGAGCCCCGGTAATGCCTATGACATAAGCCTTGCCGGTATGAGGATAGAGGGCCCTGAGCACGTCTCGTACAGAGGGAATCCCGTCGTCAATATCTCTTATCACGCGCGCAACGGTGCGCACGTCTCCTGAAACCACTTTGTCAACCGTTTCAGCCGTCGATGGCATTATACTGTTATCCTCAGGATGATTTGGGTTCCACGTTTTTCTCCACCCATTCCACGATGCTGTCCAGGGAGCTGCCCGGCGTGAATATCTCGCGGATGCCCGCAGCCTTGAGCTTGGGGATGTCGTCTTCGGGAATGATTCCACCTCCTATTACCTGTATGTCTTCGGCGCCGTTCTCCTTCAAAGAGCTGACAACGGCCGGAAACAGATAAAGATGGGCGCCGGCAAGGCTGGACAGGCCTATCATGTCCACATCCTCCTGAATGGCGGCCTGAACTATCTCCTCGGGCGTCTGGTGAAGGCCTGAGTAGACCACTTCGAATCCTGCGTCCCGAAACGCCCTTGCAATGATGCGAGCCCCACGGTCATGCCCGTCGAGCCCCGGCTTGGCCACCATGACCCTGATTCTTCGATTACGTTCCATGGGCAACCTTTCCAATGCTAGTAGATGCCGGGGTCCCGATATTCCCCGAAGACCCTTCGAAAGACATCACACATCTCCTGGAGCGTGGCATAAGCCTTGGCAGCCTCGATAATTGGAGGCATCACGTTATTTTCTTCTACACAGGCCTCCTCGAGTTTTTCGAGGCATTCCCTGGTCCTCTGATTGTCCCGGTCATTACGAATGCGAACCGTCCGCTCGATCTGGAGACGCTCCAGTTCCTCGTCGATCTGAAGAATCTCCACCGGAAGGCTCTCCTCATCATTTGCGTACTTGTTCACGCCCACCACGGTCTTTTCCTTCCGGTCGACCTGCTGCTGGTAGCGATATGCCGCGTCCGCGATCTCCTGCTGGGGGTAATTCTTCTCAATGGCAGAGAGCATCCCACCCATTTCATCAATTTTATTGATTATTTCAAAAGCCTCTTCTTCCATCCGATCGGTCAGGGCCTCCACCATGTACGACCCTCCCAAGGGATCGATACTATTGGCGGCCCCGCATTCCTCGGCAATAATCTGCTGGGTTCGAAGTGCAATGGTGGCAGCCTCTTCCGTCGGGATGGCAAGGACCTCGTCCAGAGAGTTGGTATGAAGGGACTGGGTCCCTCCCATTACCGCGGCCAGGGCCTGGAGTGCCGTTCGAACAATGTTGTTGTATGGCTGCTGCGCGGTCAGGGAACAACCGGCTGTCTGCGTGTGGAAGCGAAGCCACAGGGATCGCTGGTTCTTTGCGCGGAATCGCTCTTTCATGATACGCGCCCACATGCGGCGCGCGGCACGAAACTTTGCAATCTCCTCGAAGAAATCCAGATGGCTGTTAAAGAAAAATGAAAGCCTGGGAGCAAAATCATCGACGTCCAGGCCTCTGTCGAGTGCGGCCTGGACATATGCAATCCCATCACCCAGCGTAAAAGCCAGTTCCTGTACCGCCGTGGACCCCGCCTCCCTGATGTGGTAGCCGCTGATGCTGATGGTGTTCCACCTCGGAACCTCCTTCGTCCCGAACTCCACTGTGTCCGTTATGAGACGCAGCGAGGGTTTTGGCGGGCACATGAAGGTCTTCTGTGCAATGAACTCCTTGAGCATGTCATTCTGAATGGTGCCGCCGATCTGCCCCCGGTCGATCCCACGGTTCTCCGCCATTGCGATGTACATTCCCCAGATCACAGGGGCCGGCGGGTTGATGGTCATGGAGGTGGTAATCCGCTCGATGGGAAGCCCTTCGAACAGCTCCTCCATGTCTCTGAGGGTGTCTATGGCGACCCCGCACTTACCGCACTCCCCCCTGGCCCGCGGGGAATCGGTGTCGTAGCCCATGAGCGTCGGCATGTCAAATGCAGTGGAGAGACCGGTCTGGCCGGCATTGACCAGGTGGTGGAAGCGCGTGTTCGTGTCCCTGGCCGAACCCAGCCCGGCGAACATCCGCATGGTCCACAGACGCCCCCGGTACATCGTGGGCTGGACTCCACGGGTGAACGGGTATTGTCCAGGAGCCCCTATATCCCTTTTGAAGTCCTGATCCTGGACGTCAGCCGGCGAATAGATGCGCTCAATTTCCATGTCGGAGACCGTGGAAAACCGCTTCAACCGTTCGGGGTGTTTTTCAAATATCTCCTCCACCTCTCGATTCCAGCGTTCGTAGGCCTCCCTGGCTTCCTCGAGCATATCGCGATTGTACGTCAAGGACATAGGGCCCTCCCCCAGGAAAAAAGATTGGACGTTCTAAGATCGTTCTCCCTTGAATTCCGGCTTCCTCTTCTCCAGAAAGGCTGACATACCCTCCTTGCCGTCGGGGCTTGCCATACACAGCCCGAAGGCGTCGGATTCCATGTAGCAACCGTCCCTCAGGTCAACATCATAACCGCGCTCTATGGAGTCCTTCACCGCCTTGAGAGACACCTTGCCCATGGAAGCGATCTTCCGGGCGGCCTTCAGGGTCTCATCCCACAGGGTGTCATCCGGGAACACGCGGTTTACGAGACCGACCTCTTTTGCTTCGGCCGCCCCGATCATGACCCCCGTCATGCAGAGCTCCTTGGCCATGGCCTTGCCCACGAGCCTGGAAAGCCGCTGGGTTCCTCCAAAGCCGGGGATTATGCCCAGCGTGATCTCGGGCTGTCCGAATTTGGCCTTCTCAGCGGCGTAGATGAAGTCACAGGCCATGGCTATCTCGGTACCGCCGCCCAACGCGAATCCGTTCACACAGGCTATCACGGGAATGGAAAGACTTTCCAGCCGGAAAAGCATTTCCTGGCCCGCCCGCGAGAACTCCCTGGCCTGGATTGGTGACAGGTTCACCATGTGGCTGATATCCGCACCTGCCACGAAAGCCTTCCCGCCCTCTCCTGTCAGGACAAGCACCTTGACAGAAGGGTCCTGCTCGATCTCGTCGAGCGCATCATTGACCTCTCTAATCACATCGACATTTATTGCGTTCAGTGCCTTGGGCCGATTGAATTTTATCATTGCAACGGCGTCTTCCTTGCTGAACAGGATGGTCTCGTAGCTCATTCCCTCCTCCTTTTAAGGAAACTCTCAATGCCATGTGTTAAAACGCTGCCCGCAGGGCAAAGACAGCCCGGACCGGTGAGCGTAAAGTTAAGGCTGCTGCAATGGTTGTTTGTCCTGCGCGGCGGCGGATTCTATGAAACGCGCTCCAGTACCATGGCCATACCCTGGCCCCCGCCTATGCAAAGAGAGGCGAGCCCGAGCTCGTGACCACCCCGGCGCATGCCGTTTATCAGAGTGATAAGGAGCCGCGCCCCCGAGCAGCCGATGGGGTGCCCTATGGATATTCCGCTTCCGACCACGTTCGTCTTCTCCATGTCGCATCCAAGCTCGCGCACGCAGGCGATGGCCTGGGACGCAAAGGCCTCGTTGAGTTCAATGGTGCCGAAGTCGCCGACAGACATCTTTTCACTATCCATTATCTTGCGGACGGCCGGAATGGGTCCCAGGCCCATGTAAGCAGGGTCGATGGCCGCCGAAGAATACGCGCGAATGCGGGCCGTCGGTTCGAGGCCCAGCTCCTTTGCCTTGTCCGCACTCATGACGAGCATCGCCGCAGCTGCATCGTTTATACCCGAGGCGTTTCCCGCTGTGACGGTGCCGTCCTTCTTGAAGGCCGGTCTCAGCTTGGCCATCTTCTCAACGCTTGTGTCCATGGGGCGCTCGTCCGTGTCGAATACCAGAGGATCCCCTTTGCGCTGGGGTATGACCACGGGAACGATCTCGTCCTTGAAAAGGCCTCCCGCAATCGCGTCCCGTGCCCGCTTGTGACTCAGGGCGCCGAGTTCGTCCTGCTCCTGCCTGCTGATTCCGTATTTCTCCGCTATGTTCTCGGCGGTAATGCCCATGTGATAGCCGTAGAATATCTCGAAGAGGCCGTCAAAGACCATCAGGTCCACAAGCTCGGCATTGTTCATCCTGGCACCCCACCGGGCGGCGGGCATGCTGTACGGTATCATGCTCATGTTCTCCATGCCGCCCGCCAGGATCACGTCCGCTTCTCCCGCGCGAATCGCCTGGGCTGCCAAGGCCACGGCTTTCATGCCGGAGGCGCAGACCTTGTTCACGGTAAAGGCGTTTGTCTCCTTTGAAATCCCTGCCCTGATCATGGCCTGGCGGGCCACGTTCTGTCCCTGGCCGGCGCCGACCACGTTACCCATGATCACCTCATCGATCTGTACGGGCTTAAGACTGTCCTCGAAATCATAGGCCTCTTTTTCCAGATCGATCATGCCGGCGCCTTTCAGGGAATCCGGTTCGAACCGGGTCAAGGCCTCTGTGACCAGGGGTCTCAAGCCCGCCTTCTTGAGGGTCTCCTTGAGCACCAGCGCGCCCAGCTGTACGACCGGTGTGGATTTCAACGTCCCGCCAAAGGCCCCCACCGGGGTCCTTACACCAGATACAATAACAACATCCGTCATAACAAAATCTCCTCTCCGATTTCCGTTTTAATTCCCAGGCCGCCCCAAAGGGCCGCAATCCTGATTCGCCTTTCACCCGCCCTTTTACATTAACTCGTTTCAGGGCCCGCCGCAGGCCGTTCCTGCAACGGACAACCCCGGCGAGACGGGCTAATCTTCGTTATAAACCACCAGTGTTACAGCCTCGCCGCCGCCGAGACAAAGGGAGGCCTGGCCGATGCCGGCCCCACGATCCTTCATGGCATAGATAAGAGTGGTGAGCACTCGCGCCCCGCTGGCGCCGATGGGGTGGCCGATGGCCACGGAACCGCCGTTCACATTCACTTTTTCCTCATCGATCCCCAGTTCCCTGTTTATGGCCACCGAGGAAGTGCTGAAGGCCTCGTTGATTTCATGGAGGTCCATGTCCTTCACACTCAGGCCGTCCTTGGCAAGCACCTTGGGGATGGAGAGAATCGGTGCCACCAGTACATACTTCATGTCCAGGCCCGAGGAACCCTGTGCCCCGACCCGGACCAGGGGTCTGCAGCCCAGATCCCGGGCCTTTTCCCGGCTCATGACTACCAGGGCCGAAGATCCGTCGCTGATCTTGGAGGCGTTTCCGGCGGTGGTTATCCCGTCCTTTCTGAAGGCAGGCCTGAGCCTGGCAAGGCCTTCTGCGCTGGTCCGGGGCTCTCGGAATGGAATCTCATCCCGGTCAAACACTATGGGATCTCCCTTGCGTCGGGGTATCTCCACGGGAAAGACTTCCTCCTCAAACTTGCCCGCCTCCACCGCTCTCCAAGCCTTTTCGTAAGAAGCCAGTGCAAATGCGTCCGCCTCCTCACGCGTCACACCGTACTTCTCGGCCACAAGCTCGGAACTCACACCCATGTGAAAATCGTTTACATGGTCCCAGAGGCCGTCATGCACCATCCCGTCAACGACCTTGTCATTGTTCATGCGGTAGCCGGTTCTGGCCTTGGGGAGAAGATAGGGGCACAGATTCATGTTCTCCTGTCCTCCGGCAACCACCACGTCCGCGTCACCACATTGAATGGCCTGGGATGCCAGCATGACCGCCTTCAGTCCGGAACCGCAGACCTTGTTGACCGTGATGGCTCCCGTCCCCCAGGGAAGGCCGGCCCGGACCATGGACTGCCTGGCCGGATTCTGCCCCAGCCCGTGCGGGAGCACGCTGCCCAGTATCACTTCGTCCACGTCCTCGCCGGATATACCTGCCCGTTTGAGGGCCTCGGTGATTGCCAGTGCGCCAAGATCAGTGGCCGAGACATTGCTCAGCGTCCCTGAAAAATCACCCACCGCAGTCCTGCACGCACTGACTATGACCACTTCCTTCATAATATCACCTGCACCTTTCCTTGCCGGGGACCCGGCCCATGTGCTTTTACCGAGCGGTATGGAACGAGATAAGGTCAACTGAGTTGGGTGAATCGAGTTGCAATAGTTCCAGGCACGACAAATAATACCGAAAGGCCGTATCAATCATTTTCCGTCACAGACAGTTACCATTCGGGCAAGAGCCGTCCCATTAGAATCAACTGCAGCCTGAAACGCTCAACTCAGGAGTCACTGGATTTCGGGAACTCAGAATATATATGGAAGCACGTTTTCAAGTCAAGGCAAATTGCGGCCGTGTTTTTCCTTGACATAACAGCTAACAGGCCGCTAACTATACAGAAATAGCATAGTATCAAACGCTCGACGCCGTGTGGCGAACCGTGCTTCGAATGTTAATGAAAACGGCTACACCACTCCCGTTCGCCCTGCATTGAAAGGAAACTCAATGAACCCGCTCGCACAGGAGTTGAACAAGGTCATTCAAGACGCCAACCCCCATGTCCTGGATATGCTCTCACAGGTGGGGAAAAACCTCTTCTTTCCCAAAGGCATACTCTCCCAGAGTGCAGAGGCCAAGGAAAAGGCCCATCGTTTCAACGCCACCATCGGCATGGCCACTGAAAAGGGTCGGACCATGCACCTGTCCTCGGTCATGAACCAGATCTGTGAGTTCAGGCCTGAAGAAGCCCTGACCTACGCCCCCTCCTTCGGGATACCCGAGCTCAGGCTGACATGGAAGGAGGCCATCCTGAAAAAGAATCCTTCCCTTGGAGGCCGGCACTTGAGCCTGCCCGTGGTTACCTGTGCCATCACCCACGGGCTGAGCGTGACAGCAGACATGTGGATCGACCCGGGGGACACTATCATCCTGCCGGACAAAACATGGGGCAACTACAACCTGATATTCGGCGTGCGCAAGGGGGCCCGAGTAGTTACTTACCCGCTGTTCGGTGACAGGGGCGGCCTCAACGTGACGGGTTTCAGGGAGTGTCTTCTGGGACAGGCTGAAAGCGGTGACAAGGTGGTACCCATTCTGAACTTTCCCAATAACCCCACCGGGTACACGCCCACGCCGGGCGAGGCGGACGCCGTCGCTGAGGTCCTGGTCGAGGCGGCAAACGCAGGGACCAACGTAGTGGCGGTAACCGACGACTCCTATTTCGGATTGTTTTACAAGGACGATATATTGAAGGAATCCATATTCACCCGCCTGGCAGGAAGGCATTCACGCCTGATGGCCGTGAAGCTCGACGGCGCCACAAAAGAAGATTATGTCTGGGGATTGCGGGTCGGCTTTGTAACTTACAGTGCCTTTGTCGATGGAGAGGCAGGGCCTTTTTATGAGGCCCTGGAACGAAAAACCGCCGGCGCAGTCCGGGGATCCATCTCCAATGCCAGCCGGCTCAGCCAGGCACTGCTCTTAGGAGCCCTGGGTTCTGACGGATATGCGGCTGAAAAGGCGGACAAAGTCCGAATTATGCGCAGCCGGGCCGAAGAAGTCCAAAGGGTGCTCCAGGACCCCCGCTACCAGGACGCCTGGGAGCCATATCCCTTCAACTCGGGTTATTTCATGTGCCTGCGTCTCAAGACGGTCGATGCCGAAGCCCTTCGAGTCCACCTCCTGGACCGATACGGGGTCGGACTCATTTCCCTTGGCAAACACGACCTTCGTGTAGCGTTTTCATGCATCGAGAAGGAGGACGTCCGGGAACTCTTCGATATTGTCCTTCAAGGGGTGAAAGACCTCGAACCCTGAACGAATTACTTGAGTTTCACGCCTTGCTTGATCGTGCGGATCTCCGGTCGCCTGCAGGAAGACTCAGGTGCCGGCCGGCCGCCCCGCATGTCACGGCATGGAGAACCGGCCTGAACTTATGTGGTGGAAAGATCCTGACAGACTCATTCGAATGATCCGGCAGGAATCCTGGGCCAGGGACATCACCGATCAGGAGGACTTGTGGCTCCTCCTGATCGAATGGATCGAGGAGCAGGTCCTCTCTCAATTTCTCACCCGCTTCGTTCAGCAGGTGGACGAGATTATCGAGATCAGCCCGGAACTCCCCGAAAAGGAGATCCTGGCCAAGGCCACGTTCCACATTGTGGACTTTTTGGGCGCCCATTCGGCATCAGCGCGCATCTATGACCCTTACACCGAACAGATGCTCAGCTATGGATCCTACCCATACAAAGAGGCTGTGCGTGAGACCTACATCTCCCTGGATCAAAGCGTGGCAGGCGAGGTGGTGAAGACCCGGCGGCCTTATCTGGTGTCGGACATCCTCAGCGAAGATCTCTACCAGGACAAGAGCGTGGTTTTCGAAAGGGGGGTCCATTCCCTTATGGCAATCCCCGTGGAGATCCCCCGCTTCTTTCCCCATGAGCGGGACGCCGTAGGTGTGATCCAGATCTATTTCCCTGAAAAAAACCGCAGCTTTTCCACGGTGGAAGTGCAGACAGCCCTGGTGATGAGCCGAAGGCTCAGTTTTGTCATCGCCCGGAAAAAAATCCTCTTCCTCTATGCGATGAACGATAAAAAGGACACAATTGTACGGAATATCTTCCTGAAGCTCGGCAGCCGGGAAGGTGTCAAGATGAAGGACGTCTTCAACCAGGTGATTCCGGAGCTGGCAGACATAATAAACCTGGAGAGCTGCGCCCTGTTCTCGGTGAGCCGAGACCTGGACTATGCGCTGCTGGAGGCCGGGTACCCTGACTGGGTCGGTTATCACGGCATCGGCAAGGAGTTTCCAGTTGAAAGTGAGCCCGCCTTTGAGCTTATTTTGGGAAAACGCGAGTACGTGGAGGAGAGCCCTTATGAAATCGTTACGCCGTCCTATCTCCTGGTGACCGACCCTCAGAAAAGCAGTCTGGTCTCGGCCG
The DNA here is from genome assembly GCA_964450535.1 of uncultured Desulfobacterales bacterium. Classification (GTDB taxonomy): domain Bacteria; phylum Desulfobacterota; class DSM-4660; order Desulfatiglandales; family HGW-15; genus JAIPEI01. Next base: position 3,169 of record CAYVDE010000055.1, on the reverse strand, counting down.
GCGTGAAGCGTTTCGCACGGTCTCACAGTATCAATTCCATCCTTTACATCCCCCTCAGCATAGGGGGTGAAATCACACATTTCATGACCTTCGACGCCCTGGACGACCGCAAGCGCTATGCGGAGGAAGAGATAGACATATTTCTCTTTCTTGGGCGGGAGCTGGTGAAAGCCCAGCGCATGGAGCATTTGGACGATACTCTTCACGATTTCAAGAACCCGGCCATTGCGACCGCCGGTTTCGCGCGAAGGCTGAAGCAGCTCCTGGAAGGAACTGACGGGGAGCGGGACGAGGCGAAGATTCGGCGCTATGTGGAGATCCTTCTCGAGGAGACCAGCCGGCTGCAGGAAATGGCTCTCAGCATCTACCAGGTTGGTGAGAAACAGAATGTCAATCTGAGCGATGTGGTGCGTTACCGTTTCGAGATCAACGAGGAAGCCATCAAAGAGCAGCTCAAGCAGAACGTGACTCTCAAGGCAGGACCCTATGAAGACCCCCTGATGGTGCGATGCTACCCCATGCATCTGGAACGCGTCCTGGACAACCTCCTTAACAACGCCACCAACGCCATTCCTTTCAGGGGAGGAGAGTTGGCCGTTCGTACCTTTCGGGAAGATAACTGGGCCTGCGTGGAGATAACGAACACGGGTGCCATTTCCGAAGAGGACCGCTCACGGCTCATAGAAGGAGAAGGCCGTGGCCGGGGAATATACATCACCCACCGCATAATCCGCCTACTCAACGGACGCCTGGACATTCAAACCGGGAAGGACACGACATCGCTTCTCGTCAGGCTTCCCCTGGTGCCGGAGGCCTGATGCACAGGCAGGCGCTATTCGGTGAAATCCATGTCGAACTGCCCGAAAAGACCGCTTCTGGCCCTCTCCGGGGGTTGCACGTGCTCAGTGGGTTCCGTACCCTCCACATAGGCCTGAAACACCGTCTTCTCTGAGCGCGGGCCCGCAAGGAGCCCCTCCTCTGCATCTATCTTGGCGAATACTACTCCCTCTGGGACCGGAAAGTCCTCCACCGGCAGGTCTTTCAGCGCCTCCTGCATAAAATGAAGCCAGATGGGGCTCGCGGCCCTTGATCCGGTTTCCGCGCGGCCCATAGGCACGTGATCGTCGTATCCGACCCAGACACCTGTCACCAGTTCCGGTGTAAATCCCACGAACCATGCGTCTCTGAGGTCATTGGTGGTTCCGGTCTTTCCCGCAGCCGGTCGCTTCAATTCCTTGATGCGCCATCCGGTGCCTTCCTGCACGACACCCTTGAGCATATCGGTCAAGACAAAGGCTGTCTGGGGAGAAATGGCCTCTACGACCACCGGGTGGTTTTCTTCGAGTACCCGGCCGTGCCTGTCTTCAATACGTTCAATGGTGTAAGGCCGGGGCAGCATACCGCTGTTGGCGATGCAGGCGTAGGCACGGGTGAGTTCCATGAGTGAAAGCCCGGAAGAACCCAGGGCCAGGGCCAGGTCCGGGCTGAGATCGGATTCGATCCCGAGAAGACGTGCGTACTGGACAGCCTTGTGAACGCCGATGTCTTTCAGGATTTTCACGGTGATCACGTTCATGGACTTGATCAGCCCCCAGCGAAAAAGGGTGCGCCCGGAAAACTCCCTCTTGTAATTCTCCGGCCTCCACAGCTTATCCCTCTCCTGCATTGAAGCCACGTATGGGGCATCCAAAATTAATGAGGACGGCGTCATGCCGTTTTCCAGTGCGACACCGTAAATAATGGTCTTGAAAGCGGATCCCGGCTGGCGGCGGGCCTGGACCGCACGGTTGAACTGGCTCTGGGAAAAGTCACGTCCACCGACCATGGCCAGGACCCGACCCGTGTCCGGCTCAATGCACAGAAGGGCCCCTTGAACCTCGGGTTCCTGCTCCAGGGCGACAATCCAGTCAACGGGTTCCTCGGCGGCCTCCAGAAGCCTGACCAGGATCACATCCCCCTTTTCAAGGACACGGCTGGGACGCCGGACCTGAGCCGCGCTGAAATGAATTTTGGGATTCGGCCTTCGTGCCCATTTCATGTGTTTCAGGGGAAGGACACCTTTGTTCGCGCCGAGCCCGACCGTAACCCGTTCCTTTTCATCCTCCACTGCCAGCACGACCGCCTCTACAATGTCGCCGGCCACCGGGGGTTTCAACTCTAAGCGTTCTTCAGCGCCGGCCAGGTACTCGTCGATTTCTTCCACAGGAACACGGCGAACAGGACCGCGGTACCCCTCTCTCTTGTCCAGGTCTTCCAGGCCACGAAGAACGGCCTGCTGCGCCGCATGTTGTTTGGGAAGGTTCACGGTGGTATAGACCTTCAGCCCCTCTCGGTAAAGGGTCTCACGTCCATAAGATTCCTCAAGGTACTGACGCACGTATTCGGTAAAGTAGGGGGCCTTGTTAAAAGGGTTTTCCGAGTCCCTTTTGAGCGTGAGGGGCTGGGCAAAGACCGCTTCGGCCTTTTCACGGTCGATGAACCCCTCCGCCACCATTCGATCCAGAACGTACCACTGGCGGTTTCTGGCACGATTGAAATTCCGAAAGGCGGAGTAACGGCTGGGTGCCTGAGGCAGTCCTGCGAGCATGGCTGACTCCGCCAGGTTGAGATCCATGGCAGACTTTCCAAAGTAGGTCCTGGCCGCCGCCTCCACGCCGTAAGCCCCATGGCCCAGATATATCTGATTGAGATACAGAAAAAGGATCCGCTCCTTTGAAAAGGCCTTTTCGATCTGGAGTGAGAGAATGGCTTCCCTGGCCTTTCTCTCGTATGTCCTGCTGGGATCCTTGAGAAGGAGGGAGCGGGTGACTTGTTGGGTGATCGTGCTTCCTCCCTGGGATATTTTTCCCGCCTGAAGGTTTCTGATAAACGCCCTGGAGATGCTGAATAAATCGATGCCGTCATGCTGGTAGAAGCGGCCGTCTTCAGCCGCTATGAAGGCCTGGATCAGGTGCTCGGGGAAGCGTTCCAGGGGGACCACGATTCGTCTCTCTTCCCAGAAACGGCCTATTATTTCGCCGTCGGCGCTGAATACTTCGGTGATGATCGGCGGGTTGTACTCCTCGAGAGCGCCTATATAGGGCAGGTTGCTCGACCACACATACCAAAAGTAAGCCGCCGCTCCTCCTGCAGCCAGGATGAAGAGCAGCCCCAAAACAAGCATGGCCTT
>CAYVDE010000054.1:12259-19126 GCA_964450535.1 uncultured Desulfobacterales bacterium | reverse complement strand
TCCATCGAGAGCGGACTTGGTGCCATCATGCGGCTTAACCAGAAGCGAATCGTCACGATTTCCGGCGATGCTTCAGGCAGGCTCGCCAACGACATTATCCGCGACATGGAACGTATACTGAAAACCGAGATCACATGGCCCCGGGGCTATGAGTACCGGTTCACAGGCGAGCAGGAGGAGCAGGCCAAGGCCCAGGACTTTCTCAGCAAGGCCTTTGTGGCCACGCTCTTCCTGATACTGCTTATTCTTCTGACACAGTTCAATTCCTTATTCACGCCGCTCGTTATTCTTACCTCGGTGGTCCTTTCCCTGATCGGGGTTTTCACGGGGCTGCTCGTAACCGGTACCGCATTCGGGATCATTATGACGGGGGTCGGCGTGATAAGCCTGGCTGGCGTGGTGGTAAACAACGCCATCGTGCTCATCGACTACTATCATAAACTTATGAAGCGCGGCCTATCCAGCTACGACGCACTGATTCAGGCCGGGCTCGTACGCCTGCGGCCGGTAATGCTTACGGCAATCACCACCATCCTCGGCCTACTCCCTATGGCCACCGGGATCAGTTTTGATTTCAGGAAGTTCGCATGGGACATCGGAGGCGAGTCCAGCCAATGGTGGGGCCCCATGGCCGTGGCGGTCATCTTCGGGTTGGCCGTAGCCACACTTCTGACGCTGGTGGTGGTTCCCGTGCTTTGCTCCATGGTCTACAGCCTTGAAAAAAAGCTCGACATCTCGTCCGGATAAAAAACGTTCCCGATTATCCTGGTTTCGGGTTCTCCCTGTCTCCTGAACCGGATCCCCGGTCGTTGGGCCTGGAAAGGGGCGGGGCATCACCCAGGACGTGGGTGATCATTTCCCGGAACTGCTGAAGGGAGAATGGCTTAGGCAGAAAGGCTTCGGCACCCGCATCCAGAATTTCCCGGGCCGGTCCCTCCACGGAGTAACCGCTGGTGACTATCACCTTGAGGCCCGGCCGGGCCCGGATGAGTTCCGGATAGACCTTTCTGCCGTCCATATCGGGCAGCAGGATGTCCAGGATCGCCAGGTCGATTTCCTCCGGAAAGGTCTCGGTCGTCTCAATGGCCTTCCCTCCGGTGGGGGCCGAGAGGACCCTGTATCCCATCCTCTCGAGCACCGTGCGGAATACTTCCATCACCGGCTCCTCGTCTTCCACGACCAGCACTGTGGCAGCTTCGATCTTTTCAGTATCCGGACCCTTATCTTCCTTTTTCTCCGGGGTCTCGGCTGCGGGAAGCCATATGGTGACGGCGGTGCCCTGTCCAGGTACCGAGCGGACGGATATCCATCCCCCGTGATTCCGGACAATTCCGTAAACCGCCGCCATTCCCAGGCCCCTTCCCTGGAGTTTAGTTGAAAAGAAGGGCTCGAAGAGCCGTGCCTGGGTCTCCTTGTCCATCCCCTTTCCTTGGTCTTCCACCTCCAGCATCACGTATGTTCCGGGCTTCAATTCATCCGGGCGGGCCGCGCTGCCGGCGGTCAGGTCCAGGTTCTGTGCGGAGATGTGAATGGTCCCCTCGCCGTCCAGGGCTTCTGAGGCGTTTTGAAACACTGCGGACAATATCATTTGAAGCTGGGCGGTGTCCGCTTCAACACTCCACAAATCGGGTGCGAGTTCCGCTTCTATGTGAATGGAACGTCCCACTGTGTGACCCAGTAACGGGATGATGTATTGAAGAAAAGTACCCAAGGGGATCACCTTTGCACTGTACCGTCCCCCCTGGGCATATGCGAGCAACTGGCGGGTGATGAACCCCATGTGCTCCAGGGACTCCTCCATGCGCTCGATGTACAGGCCGATAGCCTCCTTGGTGTCCGAGGCAACCACCTTGAGAAGTTCCAGCCTGATCAGGTCCAGGTTGCCCATGACCGCGGAAAGCGCATTATTGAAACGGTGTGCCATGCCGCCTGCCAAGGTGGCAATTGCCTCGGCCTGCCGTGAGTTTTCCTGCAGTGATTCAGATGTAGTTGTGTGCGTTTCCAGCTCAAGGGGGCTCGTGGTGCCATCCTGTTCCGGGTGTCCCGCTTTTTTTAGCGGTAGCTTATCCTGGCTACTGATGCGGGAGCGGTCCTCTGTAACATCCCGGCAGAGGCCCGTCACGCGAACCACCTCACCCGAGTCATTCAGCACAGGGGAATAGACGGTATCAAACAGCCTGGGGCCGCCGGGCAAGGGGATCTCATGCAGTACAAAGATCTTTTCCTTATTCTCGAGAGCGCGTCGAACATGGGGTTCTATGGTGTCTGCGCCGTCCCCTATGATTTCCCGGTTGGTTCGGCCGATAACATCTTCGGCCTCATGCCCCAGCAGGGCGGCGCCGGCCGGATTTATGAAGGTGTACCGCAGGTCAGGGTCATAAACTACGATCGCGTCGCTGACGCAGGTGAGGAAGAGGTCCAGCTCGGAGTTGGATGTGCTTTTTTGTTTCCCATGCTGCGCGGGGGGATAAAAGCGTGGCGGGGCCGGTTGATTCATAACGGGAGCCTTCCTCAGGTGATATACGGCCGTTGGCCGGAGAACCCGGTTAGGGGCCCGTCTTCACGTAATCACGACCTCGGGTGCAGGCACGGTAAGACCTGGAATGGTCCGGGGAGAAGACGGTGACCGCAAAGGTTGATTTCGACTGTCCCTTATTAAGGATAATGTATGGGCGGGCGAAATTCAAGCCGGTTTAGAAAAGGTCAGACTTCCCGGGAGCCTCCGGGCTGTAATTCATATACGTAAACAGGCTCGTCAAGTCCCTTGAGTTGATGGCCGCCTCGTTCCTTCAGGGGCCATAGCCCTTGAATCCGCTTTTTGGTTTCCTCTCCAACCAGGATTTCTCCACCCTTTGCGAGGCCGGCCAGGCGGGCTGCCAGGTTTGTGACCAGTCCACTGGCCGTGTAAGTCATGCGTTCCGTAAGGGCGCCCCGGAACCGGCTCAAGCCCAGGAGGGCGATTCCCGAATTGATGCCCATGTTCACGTGAATGGGGCCGTAGTCCGGGGGCAGGTCCCGGTTCAGTTCCAGGACCATGTCCTTGATCTCGAGGGAGGCCCGGGCCGCGTTCACGGCGTTGGCTTTGGGAACCTCGTCAGTGAACAGGATCATGAGCCCGTCCCCTGCGGTCTCGTTGATTTCACCATGGGAGCGCTGGATCGGGTCCACGAACCGGCTGAAGGCCAGCTCCACCAGTTCGTTGACCTTGCTCTCCGGGAGGCGGGCGCTGAGGCGGGTGTAGTCCTCGAGGTCCAGGAAGAGCACGGTGACGTCCCGTTTCTCCTTTTCACGTGTCAGGACGTTGGAGTCCTCTTCCACCATTCGCCGCACGGCCTGGGGCACGAAAGGTGACAAGGAGCTGAGCCGCTTGCTGATAGCGATCTTCTCCCTTGTGATCTCCCAGTGCTGCTTGCCGTGGAGTACGGCGTTGCCGGCGATCTCGGCGATGTCACGGGTAAAGAAGAAATCGCGCCGGGTGAGGCGGGCCCCCGGTTTAACGACCACAGTGACCACAGCGAGAATCCGGCCGTCCGCTATCACGGGCACCGCCCCCTCCGGGCCTGTCTCCACCACCGACCCGTCCCGCCTTTTAACGGTCTTTGTGGCCGACACGATCACCGGGGATCTCCTCTGCAAGGCCTTTTTCACCGCATCCCGGTTTCGCTTGCAGGAGAGGCAGTTAACCGGCCGGTCATAGAGGGCACACTGAAGAGGGCGGGTGTACTGCGAGGCCTCCGGGTCGAGCAGGAGTATGCATGACTCCATGGATGTGGGGATGAGCGTGCGCGCCTCCTCTCTGAGGATCTCGAGCACGTGGTTGGTCTCCATGCTGGATGCAAGGTTGCGTGAGATGCGCCGCCAGGCCTCGAACCGTTCCCTGTAGTATTTTTGCATGCTTTCCCTCAGCGCCGGATATGTTTGCCTCGCATTGTAGCACACAGCACCTGTATTGTCGGGGTGAGTTTTGAGGAGTTCGCCTCATGCCCTTGTCGCTGAAGTCGTTTTCCTCGTAAAGGCTTGTGATTTTAATTGATTCTCTCCTTTTGGTTCGAGGGTGTTGAGATCGGACCAGCGGGCCCGTTCACGGAAATCCGTCATGGTCAGGCATTCATGTTATACGGAAGTTGACCTCAATGCATTGCCACAGGTCAAGGGACGGCCTCCATAACGGTCTCGGCCATGGCCGCGATGGTGAGGCTAGGGTTCACGCCCAGGTTCACCGGCACATTGGAACCGTCCACCACATACAGGCCGGGGTATCCGTGGACCTGGCCATCGAAACCGGCGACGCCTTCATCTCTGGATTTGCCCATTACCGCGCCTCCCAGGATGTGGGCCGTGGTGGGGACGTCCAACAGGACCTCGGGCCAGGCGCTCACAGGACGGCCGTCGATACGTTCGGCCATACGCCGGGCGATCTCGTTGGCAACGGGAATATATGAGGGGATGGGCCGTGCGCCCGGGGAGAGTCGCGTGTTCATGCTGCACCCTCCCAGACGGTACCAGCGCGGCCCGTAGCCCAGCCGCATGTGGCTCTCGGCGGTCTGCATGACAAGCAGAATAGGGGTGCGTGCACCCCAGCCCATAGGATTGAGATCACGGAGGAACTCAATAGGCCGGCTTAGGACTGTTTTCAGGTATCTTATCGCGCGAGGCATTCCTCCTCCACCGTCCGTGAGCAGGGTGGTGACAAGCCCCATAAGGTCGGAGCCCTTGGCAAACCGCACCACCTCCACATGAGTACAGTCGTCCGGGTAGATCCCGCTGTTGATGGCGATATGGTCCGAGAAATCCGCGTTCCGATCCCGGGCCACAGCCCCTACCAGGGCCTCTGAGTTCGTGCGTACAAAGTCCCCCAGCCTGTGGCTCAAACCCGGCAACAGCCCGTTCCTCCTGCATTTAAGGAGCAGTTTCACCGTACCCATCACACCGCCCGAGAGCACCACCCTTTTCGTTGTAAATATGCGGGACTCCCTGCGAAGCCCTGTGGTCCTGCGGGCTGTAACCACATACCCTTCCGGCCCGGGCCGCACGCCGACCACTTCTGTTTCGGGGATTACCTCCACACCCAGGGACTCGGCAAGGTAAAGGTAGTTCTTGTCCAGTGTGTTCTTGCCTCCTTCGCGGCACCCGGTCATGCAGGCCCCGCAGAAGGTGCAACCCTTCCGCTCCGGACCCCGGCCCCCGAAATAGGGGTCAGGCACCGTCTTGCCCGGCTCTCCGAAAAAGACACCCACGTCGTTTACGTGAAAGGTATCTTCGCCGCGTATTTCCCGGCCTATTTCCTGAAGGATCCGGTCGGCTTTTCCCACCGAAGGACTCGGGTTGGCCCCGAGCATGCGCCTGGCGGTGGAATAATTTGCGGCAAGGCGGTCCTTCCACTCATCCGGCCCCCATTCAGGTTTCTCGAAGACCTCTTCAGGAGGCACAAGGAGGTTGTTACAGTAGTTGAGACTCCCCCCGCCAACGCCGATGCCATGAAGCACGAACACGTGCCGGAGGAGGGTCAGGCCCCATATCCCGTAAAGTCCCAGTCGCGGCTTCCATAAGCTCTTTCGAAGGTCCCAGTTCGTCTCGGGAAAGTCACCGGTCTCATACCGTTTTCCCTTTTCCAGCACGGCCACCCGGTAGCCCTTCTCCGCCAGCCTGAGAGCCGATACGCTGCCTCCGAAACCCGAGCCCACCACGATGAAGTCATATAAAGTCTTCATAGGCCTACGTCTCTGTAAATAGTTGTGAATCAAAAAATCCGCTCAACATGGGAACACGGCCATAATAAGGCTTCTCTCTTGACATGAAAAACAAAATCCGCAAGTCTCTGCACGCCCTGCTGAAGCATACACCTACATTGCGGATGGAAATAGACCTTTGACGTCATAGGGTCCAGGCGATATCATGTGGATCAGTTGAAAGTTTTATTGAAACTCAGAATGAGCAGGAAAGGAGGATAGTCATGCCGGAGTTCGGATCGCCTTTTTCAGGTCTTGCAAACGATCGCAAGCTTACCGACCAGGAACTCATTCGTGCAATCAGGTTCATGATCGCCGCGGAGTACGAAGCGATTCAGTTGTACATGCAGCTTGCTGAATCAACGGACAGCAAGCTGGCCATAGAGGTCCTTCACGACATCGCCGATGAAGAACGCGTTCACGCGGGGGAGTTTCTCCGGCTGCTCCGCGAATTGGCCCCGGATGAAGAGAAGTTTTATGCGGAAGGGGCTGAAGAGGTGGAAGAGGAAATAAAGAAGTCTAAGTAGAAGACTTAAACCTACTGAGGTTCCACGATGGAGCCTGGGAGGTGGCGGAGATTCCCTGTGGTGAGGTGGACAACCCGGAGTGTCTCGACAGCCCCGGGTATTTCGACGGACTCCGGCACAGATTTCCAGGTGTGCCGGTCGATGTGTTTCCGGTTTGGGCCGGTGTCTCGAAGTATTGAGCATGGTCTTACGTCTCAGGTTTTTTGATCAGGTCGACGGCCCGTCATGGGACCGCCTCTGGTTTTGACCTTGAACGGACAGGTACGATGCAGTTATTGATCAAGATAGTGATCAGTGTGGCGGTAATTCTCGTTGCCACGGCAATCGGGAAGAGGTTTCCGTCCACGGCCGGTCTCGTGGGGGTCATGCCTCTTACAGGCGCACTGGTCCTTGTCTGGGTTTATCTGGAAAACAAGGGTGATCCTGAGGTGATGCTGGGGTTTACCAAAGGGGCTCTCTGGGGGATTCTGCCGAGCATCCTTTTCTTCCTGGCGGCCTTTCTGTGTTTCAAAAAGGACTTTCCGCTTCCTGTTGTTCTTGCCTCAAGCTTCGGGGTTTGGCTGGGTGCCGCCCTCGTCCACCAGTGGGCGTTGAAGTGATGAAAACGACGC
>CAYVDE010000054.1:0-12159 GCA_964450535.1 uncultured Desulfobacterales bacterium | reverse complement strand
GTAATCAGTGGAAGGGAGGCCTTTGTGAGAATCGCAATGATCGGAATGGGGCGGATGGGCATGAATATGGCGAGGCGGCTTCTAAGAGGAGGCCATGAAGTGGTGGCGTACAACCGGACTCCCCGAAAAACGGATGAGATCGCAGCCGAAGGCGCGGTCCCGGCCTATTCTCTGTCAGAGCTTGCAGGCGAACTCCCCACTCCCAGGACGGCCTGGATGATGCTCCCCGCCGGTCCGGCCGTAGATGAGCATCTTATCCGGCTGAAGGAGATCCTTTCGCCTGGTGATATCGTGGTCGACGGCGGTAATACCTGCTTCAAGGACGATCTTGACCGCGCGCAAATGCTGGCGGAAAAAGGGATACGGTTCCTGGACGTGGGAGTCAGCGGCGGTATCTGGGGCCTCGAGAACGGATATTGCCTGATGATCGGCGGACCAAGGGAGGCCTATCAACTCCTTGAGCCCGTTTTCGAGGCCCTGGCGCCCAAAGAAGGGTATCTCCACTGCGGCCCCGCGGGCGCGGGGCACTTCCTGAAAATGGTCCACAACGGGATTGAATACGGGATGATGCAGGCGTATGGTGAAGGGTTTCAGATCCTGGAGGCGTCTCCCTATGCCGGGGAGCTCAACTATGCCGAGGTGGCCCACCTTTGGAATCAGGGGAGTGTGGTGAGGTCATGGCTGCTGGAACTCGCCGAGGCCGCCTTCTCCCGGTCCGGCGACCTGTCCCATGTGGACGGATACGTGGATGATTCGGGGGAAGGCCGCTGGATGGTCAAGCAGGCTGTCGAGACAGGCGTTCCGGCCCCGGTAATCACGTTGTCTTTGATGAGCCGATTCAGGTCAAGATACTCCGACTCCCTCTCAGACAGACTTTTAGCGGCATTGAGAAGAGAGTTCGGCGGGCATGAGTGAGTTGTTTGAACCGGGTGGCACGGTCACCTGATTCCGGGCGGTTCTCCGTCATCTTCAGGAGCCCCCTTCCACAGTGTCCAGGTCAAGGAGCGATGAGAGAGGTTCGCCTTGTCCTGTGCTTTCCGATGGCCGGATCGATATGCGTTCCGGCGCCAGTCCTTCGGGCCCGGTCATATGCGTTGCTATGGCCCGGGCCCTTTCATCTGCGAGTTGTTCCAGAACGCCGGAGTCCAGCGTCTCCCGTTCAAGCAGGGCGGCAAACAGCATTCGGGCGACATCTTCGGGGGTGATACTCTCCTCCTGATCGTCACTTGACTCGTCGTTCTCACCGGGAGGGATTATGTCGGCCAGGATCCGCTCGTACTCTTCCGGGCCGTGTCGTTCCACAAACAATTCAGCCAGTATTCGTTGCGCTTCATTGCCGCTGAAGTCAGCAGGCCCGGGGTCTTGGCCGGGCTCCAGCTCGATTCCGGATGCTTCAGCAAAGGCCCGTCTTAATTGCTGGTCTTTGAGCACCTTTCCGTCCGCATCGGCGTCGTAGCGGCCTGTAACGATGAGCTTAAGCTGCGGCCGCTGAAGGAGCGCTTTGAGCAGTATGTCCAGTTTTTCCTGTTCCGATGGATGAATACTGGCTGAGCCCGCCTCGAAGAGTACCTCGTTGAGCGTTTCGTCGTCGGCTCCTAAAAGGGAGCCGAGAGCCCTGAAAGGCGAGGTGGCGATCCTGCTAAGCAGGTTGAAGACAGTCTGCAACACCAGCTGACCATAGCTGAATTCGGGATCATCAAGACTGCCCGTGATGGGAAGACCAATATTTATGATACCGTTGGCATCCCTGAGCAAGGCGATCGCAAGCCGCAGGGGCAGTTTCACGGCGTCGGGGCTCTCCACCCTGTCTCCAAGGACCAGATTGTCTATGACGACCTTGTTTTGACTCAGCAGGCTGCTGTCTTCGATCTTGTACTGCAGGTCGAGGGAAAGCCTGCCGCCTTCGATCTTGTGCCCGGCAAACTTTCCTGAGTAGGGCGTCAGGTTTGTCATTTCCAGGTTATTGAACACCATGGAGATATCGGTGAACTCTTTAGGGTCGAAAAAGTTGATTTCTCCGGTTATCTTGCTGGTTCCGTATCGATCGACCCGGCCGTCGAGGGTGATGCGGGTACGGGTACCCGGAAGGGAAGAGATTTCCGCGATCACCCCTTTGAGCTCATGGATCCTGGTGTCAAATTGCGGCCTCAGGCTGAAATCGGCAAAATGCAGCATGCCCTTATCCAGGTTTACCCTGCTGATCTTGACCGGGAAAGGATCCCCTGATGTATCCGGCGCTGTTTGTTTGATCCGGGGCTCCGCGTGGGACTCGGGTTCAGCCTCGAAGGCTTCCACCACATTTACCGTGCCGTCCTCGGATATGACAAGCTTTCCCTTCAGGCCGGCGATGTTCAGAGTATTGATTTCGAGACCGTTCGGGTTTATCTCGAGATTCAACTCAGGGGTCCTGAACTGTGTCCACCCCAGCATTATGTCACTCGTGATGTTCTCGACAACCTCAAGGTCGGCTATTCCCAGCCGCCCCAGGTATGCCAGACCTCCGGCCCCGGTCAGGTTGAATGATCCGCCAATGGAAAGCAGGCCTGATTTCAGAGTGAGGTCGGCCGCCTGCGCCAGGTAGGGCTGGATGACAGGCATGGACAGGTCTTGTACGCTTATGTTGGATTCAATGGCGACCGCGGCTGGATCGATCGTGCCGGAGGCCGTCACTGCCCCGCCCTGGTTCACCCGCAGGGCCGCCTCAAAGGGAAACGGTGATTTTCCGTCAAAACGGGACAGGGTTATATTGATATCCTCCAGGTCCACAATGGGCTTGCCCGGCTGAACTGTCTCGTCGGTGAAGTGTGTCGTGAAATCCGTGAGCGCAATGGTTTCAAGAAAAACAGTCAATGGCTCGCCCTCAATATTGGGATCTTCCTTTTGAGCGGCATCCCCTGGGTTACTTCCTGTCTCGAAGAGCCGGACAAAATTGAGCGTTTCCGACTTATCACGAATCAAATCGACCATCCCTTCGCTCACTTCCAGGCGTGTAATGGAGGCGGACCTGGAGGCCGCATCAAAGGAACCTCCCGATACAGTCACATTCCCCACCTGCAGGGCGGGCTGCGGGGTGCCGGAGAACCCCAGGGCGATCCGCTTAAGGAGCAGGCCGAGGTCGTGGACGCGGATACCGGGTTCCGGCGAGCCGGTGGTGACGGCGGCCTTGAAGGTAAGGTTTATACCGTCGGTGGAAAAGTCGCGGTACGGTGTCGTGCTCTGATCCCTGAAACGAAGAGCGATTTCCTCCAAGGCTACCCCGGAGATATCGATTGTCCAAGGCTCTTCAGGATCGCCCGAGGGCTCGATGGTTGCGGGTGGGGTGTTGTCACTCCCATGGCGCACAATCTGCTGAACATTCAGGACACCGTCCCTGTCGCTGATCAGGTCAAGGCCGCCACCCGGGATTGCCAGGTTAAGGCCATCGATCTTGCGCCGGACTACATCAACCTTTTTTGCATTCAAGGCCAGTTCCGGGAGATGCAGGAAATCATCTTCGGCCCCTTCGAGGTGAAGGCCCAGCCCTATGACCTGGACGCTCAGGTCATCCAGTGCGGCGATGGTTGTGTCTCTGCCGAGATCGACCAGATAGCGGGTCTCAAGATTCAGTTCCCCCTCTGGAGGAAGGATGTTCAGCATGGACCTGAAAAAAGTCCATGGTGTTTCCGTGGGGATATGCCTGAAGGCCAGTTCGCCTTGAGAACGGAGTGGATGAAGGGACACATGACCGGACCAATTCAGGATTGCCCCGTCGCCGCCGGTCGCTGTCAAGGCGTAATCGCCTTCCCTTTCAGGGAGGGTGGAGATATCCGACAGATGAATAGTGAGGGGATGAAAGGAGACCGTCGCCGGTATTGTCTGGCGGGTGTCGGTCACCTCAATGCGGCCTTCGTTGATTTCTATGTTGTAGAGCAGCACCCGCGGGGGCCTTTTTCCCTCTTCATCCGGCGCGGGTGCCTGTGTGGATGACTCGGGAGCCGACAACCGGGCGAGATTGAGATTCCCTTCACTGTCGATGACGATATTCAAGGACGGGTTATCCAGGATCACATCTTTGAATGTCAGGGCCCACCGGAAAAGGCTGCTTAACTGGAAATTGACATGCAGGCGGTCGAAACCGGTGATCGGCGTTCCGGAGGGTTCATTGATCCTGAATTCCCAGGCATCCATTGTCAGGCTGTAGGGATTGATTTTGACCTGCTGCAGGGAAACGTCGCTCTCAAGCCGCTCGCTGAGCATTTTTGGAACAAAATGACCGATCAGATAAGGAACCAGAAAAAACCCCGTCAGCGTATAAAATACGATCACCGCAGCGGCAATGACTACCGCCCTGCTTTTAAGTACACGAACAGCAATCCCTTTCATTGATTTTACCATGTCATCCTCTGTAATAATATTGTATTAAATTGCTTTTTGTATAATTATAACTGATTGAATGGCTCCACAAGTGCTATTGTGTGTTTTGATTCTCTTATCTTCGCGCAATTAGTAATTTTCGTGGTATTAAAAGCCCCTGTTTCACCACGAAGGACACGAAGAACATGAAGGAGGCAGTGGTAAAATGCCGGCCGGGATTCGTTACAATAACTGTGAAAAAACCCGCTACGTGGGAGGTTCTGTGTCAACAAGGACGCCCTGACATGATTTTACAGCATGACACTGCCAGGTCAAGAAAGGAAGAATGATCTTGCCCAAAGAAAGGTGACTCATATTGCTAAATTGTCATAAATGGGCAAAAATCAATTTTGACGGCATCGCAAAAAGCCCGAAAACGACCTGCTTCGTCACCCCGTTGAAAACGGGGTCCGGTTAAATCAGTAACTTCTGGATTCCGGGCTTCGCCGGAATGACGCCCGAGGCACTTTTTGTGAGGCCATCGATTTTCAAGGTGATAAATGAGCGAGGCATGTAGACAATGGCCGACATTCTGGTTCTGGACGACATCCCCGATGCAGTGGTGCTGATTCAGAAAATCCTGGGCCGCAAGGGCCATGACGTGGCGGGGTTTACGGATGAGGAGCAGGCGATCGCTCACGCGCTTTCAAAGCCCGTGGATTTGCTTATCCTGGATATCAAACTCAAGAAACTGAGCGGCCTTGAAGTGCTGCAGGAAATCAGGAAAGAAAAGCCCGGCATCAAGGTGATTATAATGACCGGTTATCCCTCCCTGGAAACGGCTCATGAGGCGAAAGAGTTGGGGGTCATGGAATACTGCATCAAGCCCGTTGAAAAGGAAGAATTGGAAGAAAAAGTGGCACGGGTTTTAGCTGCATAACCAGTGAAACAGATCCCGGTGTATCTGGTGACAGGTTTCAGCTGGAGCAAGCATGACATCCTTCTCCGCATATCTTATGCACATTGCAATCAGGGTTTTTGCCCCCTCAAGGCACCTTAAGAGGACCTATGAGACCTTCCGGCGACTACTGGAATGGGACCAGCGAAGCCATGAAATGATGACCGAACTGGAAGGCTTTTATCACGAGGAGAAAACAGGCGACTTCTATGCCGTCAAAAAAGCCTATGAGGAGCTTTATTCGGCCGTGGCGGAAATGGTGGGGCATTTGGACGTCATGGCTACACGGTCGTATAAGAAGCTTTTTGAACGGCTTAGTGACATTGATTCCAAGGTGCGCGCTTCCGGGCTGGAACTTCAGGAACCCGATGCTTCTCCCCCCTTTGTCCTTGCTCTGGAAGAAGTCCCCCAGCAGGCTGAAGACCTTGCCGGAGGTAAAGCGGCACACCTTGCAGATATAGCCTCACGCCTCGAATTGCCTGTCCCGAAGGGCCTTGTAATTACAACCAGGGCCTTTAACGCCTTTTGCAAGGCCAATAATCTCAGACCGGAGGTCGAGAAGGCCTTGTCAGGCCTGACTATGGATTCACCCCTCTCCCTTGAAGATACAACCAACCATCTGGCTTCTCTGTTCCTGAAAGGGTCGATGCCGTCAGGTTTGGAAGAAGCTATGCAAAGAGCATACTCCGCCGTATTAGGTGGGGCCCGGTGTGCTGTGAGAAGCAGCGCAGTGGGGGAAGACTCGGCCTTTTCTTTTGCAGGCCAGTTCAAAACAGTTCTCAATGCTGATTCGTCCCGTTTGGTTGAAGCGTACAAGGAGGTTATTGCGAGCAAGTATTCGAGAAGCGGCGTCTTCTACCGCGCCAAAAACGGGTTTATTGACTTGGAGACGCCCATGGCGGTCCTTGCCCTGGAAATGGTGGAAGCCGTCTCAAGCGGCATTGTTTATTCAGCGAGTCCCTTTTCCACTGAGAGAGACGCGATTACCATTTATGCGATCTGGGGGTTGGGTGAACTCCTGGTCAAGGGCGATACGGTGCCGGACGTGATCCAGGTGTCCATGAGGGGCGGCCGGCCTGAAATTCTCAGTAAAAGCCAAGGCGCCAGGGATGTGAAAGAGGTCATTAAAACAAAAGGAGGCGTCGAAACCGTCCCGCTTGAGGCGGCTGAAAAAGATACACAGCCGATTGACAATCATGAAGCGCTCCAGCTTGCAGCCTGGGCCCAACGGCTGGAAAGGCATTTCGGGTGTCCACAGGATATCGAATGGTGCAAGGACCGGGCAGGGGGCCTGCTCATCCTGCAGTCGCGGCCTCTGGGCGTGGAGAAACAAGCGGTGGGCCCTTGCGAGATTGACTTGTCCGGCGTTACCAATCAGCTTCTTATCTCCGAGGGGGACAGAGCGGTTTCCGGAATCGGAAAGGGGAAAGTCTTTGTTGTTTCTTCCCGTGAGGACCTGCAGGATATGCCGGAAAATTCGGTTCTCGTCGCCCACTCCACACCTCCCGATTATGCACAGGCGATGGATCGGCTGAGTGCGGTGGTGACCGACCTCGGAGCTGTGGCCGGTCATTTCGCCTCTGTGGCGAGGGAATGGGAAGTGCCGACCCTGGTCAACACCCGGAAGGCCACGCAGACCCTCAGGTCCGGCGATTCAGTGACCGTTATCGCTGACAGCGCAAAGGTCTTTGCCGGTGATGTGGAGGGTATTTCCGAGCCCCCCTGTGAAAGAAACAGACTTCCCAAGGACAGCACGGTCATGAAGCGCCTGGGCCTCATTCTCGATCATTGCGCCCCCCTTAATCTTCTGGATCCACAGGATGCCGGTTTTGTCCCGGAACAGTGCAAGACCCTCCACGACATTGTCCGCTACGTCCACGAGAAATCGGTTCAGGAAATGTTCTCCCTTGGTTCCGAGGGAACGTGAAGGGCGCGGGGCACCAGAAAGCTCATCAGTGATATCCCGGTCACACTCTATGTGCTGGATTTGGAACAGGGGCAGCCGAAGGGCCTTGCCCGGCGGGGAGATCTCCCCTTGGAGGAAGTCGAAAACCTGGGACTTCGAACCCTCTGGAAGGGGCTTGGCGACCCGGAGATCGTGTGGTCCTCGCATGTTCGTCATTTTGACTGGCAGGAGTTTGACCGCCTCAGCGCAGGTGTCATAAGCCTGGATTCCAAGATGCTTGCCAGTTTCGCCGTCATCTCCAAAAATTATTTGAACATCCATATCCGCTTCGGGTATCACTTTGTCGTCCTTGATTCGCTGTTCAGTTCCGTTCCTGAACAGAACTACATTTCGATGCGCTTCAGAGGAGGAGGCGCTGTCCCTGAGCAAAGACAACTGCGAGTCCGCTTCCTTTCCCGTGTGCTGGGAGACCATGGATTTGAAGTCTATTACATCCCCGTGCTGGACAATGAGGCCCCTTCCCTGCAGGAGGTGGAAAAGGCCCTCCAATGGGTGGATGAAGCTATCTATGTCGGGAAAAAGGTCTTTGTCCACTGCCGCCTCGGGATCGGCAGGACAGGGACTTTTGTAACCTCATACCTGCTGCGTCGCGGATACTCCATGACGCTGGCAAAACAGAAGCTCAAGGGGACCCGCTCCGAATTTACAAGCTTCAATCAGTGGCGGTTCTTGAGAAAATTCGGCAAGAAACAGGGCCGGCTCACCATCCGGCAGCCCTCCCTGGAAGGCGGCAGCCTGGTAGACCTGGTCCCGTATTTTGAGGAGTACGAGGCCCTTGTCGAAAAAGCCGAGGCCCTGTTCGGGGCCTTTGGGTCAGGGGATGCCGATGTCCCCCGATGCGGAAGGGACACGGATTCATGCTGTCATCGCTTCATCACCCTGGAGCTCATTGAGGCGGCGTACCTGAACCATAACCTGAATAAAAAGCTAGCCAGGGAGGTCCGAATGGAGGCCATAAACAGGGCCATAGAGGCGCACAAGATCGCCTGCCGGGTCTCTGCATCGGGACAAATACAGGCTTCAACCCTCTCAGACGGAGAAATCGTCGGGGAGGCATGTCCGGTGGGCTCCACAAAGGTTCGAGGCTACACCTGCCCCTTGAGCGTTTTGGGAACATGCATTGCCTTTTCCTGCAGGCCTATCGCCTGCCGGCTGTATGACATAAGCGGAGACCACTCCTATTCCACGCAGCCCTTGGAACAAGGGCTTCATGATGTCTCAAAGAGACTTTATTTTGATTTGAACGGGACCGTTATGGAAGGGGCATTGCTTTTTACCCTTACAAACGTTGTGTCAGGCAGGTTTGTACAGGAGTACTTTCACTTCATCTCCAAAAAGCATGACAACGGGGCAACTTCTTAAGACCCGTGTGATCCGGGGTTATCAGGGGCGGTTCATTCAGGCTCCGGCGGAATACAAAGTACCGGGCGTCTGATAAATCTCAGCACCCTTTCCGTGGTGCTGCCGAAAAAGATGGCCTTCATGTCTTCTGAATTCCCCTTGCTTCCCATAATGATCATCTCCACATCATTCTCAACCGCTTTCTTGTTGATTTCCATACAGGGAGTCCCTTCACAGACAATCATCTGGGTGCTTTTTCCATCCATTTCTTCGCTGTGAAGAAATGCACTGAGCTTGTTTTTGGAATTGATGAAAAGTTTCTGCTTGATTTCTTTTTCCGTGCCGAGGTGTTGATGAACGCAATGTTTTATGAAATCCTGATCAATAACGTGCAGCACCAGGATTTTCCCGTTATGGCAATCAGCCCAGGGTTTTGCCCTCCTAAGGGCGAGCCTTGAACAGTGAGAGAAATCCACGGCCACCAAAACGACCGGGCTTTTTACTTTCCTGTCTTCCTGTCCTGATCCTGGAGTTTCCATTTCTCCCTCAGCGCGCCGCGACTGTGAAAGTGTTTTCAACCAGGGTCATAGCTGGTCCGGCTCCTGTTCCGTGTTTCCCGGACTTCCATGCCCGTTCCATCTTCTCTCGGCATGCGGTCTGGCTAATGTGAAAGATGGATGGGCTTCCCTACGCCGCTATCAATGTAGTCATCCCCGAATTCCCGGTCGAAGAGTGATCGGGTCCCATCTCCACTGCAGTGACAGGGTGAGACCTTCTGCACGGAAAGGAGGCGGAGCTCCCTGGCTATGGACTCGATGCGCCAAGGCGGCTCCCCGCCAAGGTGAAAACCTCCAACCACCAGTTTCACCGTGTCTTCCCCGGTCACTTGTCGTGCTTTCCTGACCATGCTCACGATGCCGGGGTGAGCGCAGCCTGTAATGACCACCAGGCCCTCCCTTGTCTTCAGGGCGAGGGCCTGCTCCCTGATTCCGCCGCCCTGTTCCCCTGTTGTATAAACCCCGGGAAAGATCTCTTTTGCCGCAGATACTTCCTCCACGCGGGCGCCCATCGCCATGACGGCCTTTTTGAAATCGCCGGGAAAAGACGCGGGCAGGTAGACAACGACGTGAGGGTTTTCGTTGAGGAATTCCCCAAGCCCTCCGGTGTGATCCCCATGAACATGAGAAAGGACTATGATGTCAATTTCAGCGGGTTTGATCCCGAGTCTAATCATGTTCGTGAGCAGCGTGGCCCCGTCGCCTCCCGTGTCAAAGAGGATGGTCTTTTCCATCCCTCGAACCAGACAGGCAAAACCCCACGCCGTGTCCAGGCGCGGATCAAAACGGTTGTTGTCATAAAGGATTATCAAGCTTGCCTCCATATAAGAGCGGGATTTAGCAGACCTATAAATTAAAACTTAGCAATGCGCGTGCCATTAACACAAACAGGGGACTGCAAATGTTTAGTTCCATAGATACAGGCCGGTTAAATCCATATGGAAGAGGGGTGCGGAGGGCTTGTTCCCGGCAGAGAATCGCTTTTTTGCAATGTCAGCATCCGGTTAAGTTGCAATCACGCGACCCAAATGCCGGCTTCCGTCTGGTCGAAAATCATGAAACCCGCTATGTTATTCCACCACCCAAACAGTGCAGTTCCGCGCGTGGTTGACGATCTTGCTGGAGATGCTTCCGAAGAGAAACTCCTCGCTCCTGGAGAGGCCCTGGCGGCCGACAACTATGGTCCTGTATTGGGTCTCATCGCGTTCCGCCAGGATGCACTCGGCCATGGAGGGACAGTATCGTAGTGTTGAGCGGACGCTTACATCTTTGGGGTCAAACCCTTTTTCGATCAGGAACCGGCGATAGTCTTCGAGCAGGGCATCAATTTTCCTGGTATATTTGGAAAGCCATTCTTCCTTCTGTTCGGCAGTGGGGAAGTAGTCTTCTTCGGGTTCGGGGACCACGTGCAATACGGTGACCTTGAAACCGGGCAGGCCCCCAAGGAGCCGGCCCACGTATGAGACCGCGCGGTATGAGTTCTCCGACTCATCCACAGCGATCAGTATATTTTTGTTGAAGTCCTTTTCCGCCTCGTTCATATTTCTTCCTCCTTGTATTTACCGTATCCCTCAGTAGGCTTTTCCATAAGTACTGTCTGTAACAAATCACTCCCGGTATTTTGCCACTGCCTCATTCGTGTTCTTCGCGTCCTTTGTGGTGAAACAGATGCTTTTTATACCACGAAGATCACGAAGTGCACGAAGAGAGGGAAGAGGCATATCTAAATCGTATTTGTGGAACCATGTGCTCAGACCCCGGAAGGGCCGGCAACCATCCAATTGACCGGGATCGGGTTTAATGAACGGCTTTGACCTGTCCGAGATCATTCAAGAGCTGGGATGTATGTTCATAAAACCGGTTGGCTCCCGTTGAGAAGTGCATCAGCACCCGGTTGAAGGATTCGGGGATATAAGGGTAGACCTTTTTGAGGTTCACCACCCGGTGATGGAAGACAATATTCAGGTCCGCCTCGCTCAAGTTGCTGAGACAGGGGTGCCCGTGCTTCTTGAGATCGGGCAGCAACACATCCCCCCTCCCCGCCAGGAAGACGAGTATGTTGCCCAGCCCGAACAGGTCATATCCGTATATGTTTTCCCTGTGGCGATAATTGAAGTCAAAATCGATCCAGCGGTAATCTCCGGTTTCCTCGTCTATCAGAATATGGTCCCGCCGGATGTCGCCGTGCCGCTCGCCGTTGTCATGCAGGAAACGGACAGCCTTCACGCACTCAATAAACCGGTTCAGGATCCCAGGGAAGTGCTCATGATAATAGGCCTCGTGGTTCATATCCATTGTCCCCACATGGGTTGCCAGGGTCTTGCCCTTGATAAAATCCAGTACGCGGATAATGTTACCCTTTTCATCGGGGGTGGAGTACCCGTGCATGAAGTTTTTGTGTGAAGAGACGAGTTCGAGGATCCGGGCCTCCTTTCCGGGACTTCGAAAACACTCGAATTCGATGTCTCCGATACGGGACATGAACTTCTCATAAAAGACCAGCTTGATGATCTTGAGACTGCCGTCTTCCAGGTCCACAGCTCGCTTGACCCAGAACTTGACGTCGTCCTCCATGCCGAACCGCTGTTCCTTGGCATTGTGGCGGATGAGATAGGATCGGTCTTTGAGGATCACGATGTCGTCGTATTCGACCCGGAAAAAGTCAGTGGTGTCAGAGTGAACTCGAAATTGTTTTGGTACCTGGTGGGGAGGGAGCCATCGGGAGGCCATCCGCCTCAAAACTTCCTGGGTTGGAGTTGTCATTATGAGTAACCGTGTCAGGTGAAACCAAGAGGATAGTTGTTGCCGTCATTTGAAGGGCCGTCGATCTCAGAGACTCTTATAATGAAATCGGCGGACCCCGTCAAGGCGGAGCCTTTTATGTCGCAGGCCCCCTTTTACTTGAATGGCTGAACATGATAGAATTTTTTAAATCCCAAGGGCGGGAGAATTGTAATGGAAAGAAAAGAGTAACTCTATGCTAATTTTATGTAAAAAATTTTAAA
>CAYVDE010000053.1:0-19608 GCA_964450535.1 uncultured Desulfobacterales bacterium | reverse complement strand
GTTGTTCTTGGTTCGTTGTTCTTGGTTCTTGGTTCTTGGTCTAGAAGTGGATTTATGTTCAGAAGGGAAAACCTCCGGATGAAGCTGAAGAGGGGTGCCTTTCTGTTGATCTCCACGAAGTTCCGGTGGATGCGAAACATATGGTGATGGGGATTGCAGGCATACAATAGGATGAGTTATAGACAATTATGTTTTGAGGTGAAAAAGGACAATGGCACACAAGAAAGCAGGCGGGAGCTCGAGGAACGGCAGGGACAGCGCGGGCCAGCGGTACGGCATCAAACGCTACGCCGGCCAGGCGGTGCGTGCGGGTAACATCCTGGTGCGCCAGAAGGGGACCAGGATCCATCCGGGACAGAACGTGGGGCTTGGAAAGGACTACACCATCTTCTCAAAGATCGACGGCGTGGTCGCTTTTGAGCGCCTGGGCAAGACCAGGAAGAAGGTCAGCGTATACGCCGCCTGAAGCCTTCCCGAGAACACCCGCATCCTTCTTTCAGCAAAAGCCCCCGGGCCGGTCACCCTTTCCCGGTAATAAGACATGCGATTCATTGATGAAGCGGTCATTACTGTCCGGTCCGGCGACGGCGGCAAGGGGTGCGTCAGTTTCCGCAGGGAAAGGTTCATCCCAAAAGGGGGGCCTGACGGAGGGGACGGAGGCAGGGGAGGCAGTGTCTTTGTCGAGGCGTCGGCACGGCTTCACACCCTTGCGGATTTCAGTTCCAGAAGGGATTTCAGGGCCCAGAGGGGCAGGCCCGGCGCGGGCGGGAACCGCACGGGAAAGGACGGGCCGGACGTGGTGATCGCGGTCCCCCTAGGCACTGTCGTCCTGGACGAGGAGACCGGCGAGACACTGGCTGATCTGGTTCAAGAGGGCGAACGTATACTGATCGCATCTGGAGGGCGGGGCGGCAAGGGCAACTCTCACTTTGCCACGTCCACCCGGCGGACCCCGCGTTTCGCCCAGCCGGGACTCCCCGGCGAGACACGCAGGCTCAGGCTTTCCCTGAAACATCTTGCCGAGATAGGACTTGTAGGGCTTCCCAACGCCGGGAAATCCACTCTTCTCTCCAGCTTAACCGCTGCAAAACCCGAAACGGCCGACTACCCATTCACCACCCTGACTCCCAACCTTGGGGTCCTGGCCTATGACGACGGCGAGGCCTTGACCGTGGCTGATATTCCAGGGATTATTGAGGGGGCCGGCCGGGGAAAGGGCCTGGGGATACGCTTCCTGAAGCACATCGAGCGAACGCGGCTACTGCTCCACCTGGTGGATGCCGCGACAGGGCTTTCCTATCCCTCACCGGCTGAGGCGTATCTTTCGGTCAGGGCCGAGATGGGGCAATACAGCCCCGCCCTTCTCGAAAAAGAGCAGATCGTGCTGCTCAACAAGGTGGACGCCCTTCCCGCCGGCCGTGTGGCGGAAGTGGATGAACTGCGGCGGTCATTCGAGGACAGGGGTTTGCCGTGCCTGGCGGTTTCAGCCCTCGAGGGGCTGGGCTTGAGCGAACTCAAAGCAGTGCTCAGAAGGAAACTCATCAATGAAGAGCGGGAACATGAACAAGACGAATAGGCCTATGACCAGGAAGGTCCTCCTGTCCCCTGTAAGGCGGCTGGTGATCAAGGTGGGGAGCGGCGTGCTGACGGCAAAGGAGGGTCTCAATACAGAAGTGATGTCCAACCTTGCGGACGACATCATGGCCCTCAGGAAGGCCGGCAAGGAGGTCATACTCGTATCCTCGGGCGCCATCGCCTCGGGGCTTCGCAAGGTGGGCATGAGCAGGCGGCCCAAGTCCATTTCCCAGCAGCAGGCAATGGCGGCCATCGGGCAGAGCAGCCTGATGCGGGTGTGGGAAAACTCCTTTGAACCGTACGGCCAGAAGGTGGCCCAGATCCTCCTGACGCGGGACGACCTGACCCACAGGGGCAGGTACCTGAACGCCCGGAACACGATCTTCGCCCTTTTGGGCTGGAAGGTCCTTCCCGTCATCAACGAGAACGACACGGTGGTAGTGGACGAGATCAAGTTCGGCGACAACGACAACCTGAGCGCCATGGTCACGAACCTGACCGAGTCCCAACTGCTGATCAACCTGACTGACATAAACGGCCTGTACGACAAGGATCCGCGCTCCAACGAGGACGCACGCCTGATCGGCATGGTGGATGAGGTCAGCCGCGATATCATCAAGTACGCGGGTTCCATTCCGGGCTTTCTGGGCACCGGAGGCATGGCGAGCAAGATACGGGCCGCTGAAAAGGTCTCCCATGGAGGCGTACCCACAATCATCGCCAACGGGCTCAGGCCGGGCATCCTGGGACGCGTCTTCAGCGGGGAGGAAGAGGGTACACTCTTCATGCCGAGAGACATCCCTCTGTGCAGCAGGAAACACTGGATCGCCTTTACCAAGGCCCCCAGGGGGGTGCTGGTAATTGACGGGGGGGCGGAAAAGGCCATCGTGGGCAACGGCAAGAGCCTTCTCCCCTCAGGTGTTCGTGATGTTCAGGGCCGCTTCAGCCTTGGGGACAAGGTCGCCGTGGTGGGCGAAAACGGTCACGAACTGGCGGTGGGTATGGTAAACTACCACTCAGGTGACATTAGAAAGATCATGGGGATCAAGAGCCACGAGATAGAGGCCGTTCTCGGGTTCAAGCATGAGGACGAGGTGATTCACCGGGACAATCTCGTGGTAACCAGGGAGCTGGAAGAGGAGGACGGGGTCTGCAGGCTGACGAAGTGAGTTGGTGTAGGTGTAGGTGTAGGTGGAGGTGGAGGTGGAGGTTTTGAGGCTGGGTATTCTGGGAGGCACATTCGATCCGGTTCATCTGGGGCACCTGCGAATGGCCCTGGAGACTGCCGAGGAGCTGGCTCTTGACCGTATGTGCCTTGTGCCCGCGTCCGTCCCTCCACACAAGGGCGGCAGTGCCGAGGCCTCCTTTGAAGATCGCTTGGCCATGCTCCGGATCGCGGCACGCGGGACCCCACTGCTGGATGTGCTGGACATGGAGGGCCGCAGGAGAGGGGTATCCTACACCATCCTCACCCTTCAAGAGCTCCATCGAGAATACCCCGGCGGCCTGGAACTGTTTTTCGCACTGGGGACGGACGCGTTTTTGGAGATCGGCACCTGGAAAGACCATCAATTGCTTTTCGAGTATGCCCACTTTGTCCTGATCGATCGGCCCGGCGTGTCTCCCGAGGTGCTGGAGCCTTTTATCGACGGTCTCGACATCGGGGCGGTGAGGGCCGGTCCGGGCTTGTTCCGGGTGGGCGCTTCGGGAAACCGGCTGATCAGGAGGCAGGGCACGTTCATGGGCATGTCTTCGACCCAGGTGAGGGACGCGGTGGCCCGGGGGAAATCCATTCGATTTCTTGTGCCCGGCGGAGTTGAACGATATATTATGGAAAAGGGGTTGTATCTCTCGCATGGAGAGTCTTGACAAGGCCTTGCTTTCCCTGAAGTTGGTTCGTGAGCGGAAGGCCCTCGACCCGGTACTGTTCGATGTGGGAGGGCTCACATCGTTCACGGACTATTTTCTCATCGTAGCCGGCGGCTCGACGCGTCAGGTCCAGGCCATTACTCGCCATCTGGTTCGAAGCATGCGGGAGTCGGGGTTGCACGCCCACGGAGTGGAAGGGGAGCAGGAAGGCCAGTGGGTCCTAGTGGATTACGGGGACGTGGTCGTACACGTTTTTTATGAGCCGATCAGGGCCTTTTATGATCTGGAGAGCCTCTGGGTGGAGGCCCCCAGGGTGGATACGGGCAAGGAAGCGGATGGACAGAATTGAGACGAGACAGGCACCTGGCATCATGGCGAGCCTCCTTTGTCTTTTCCTGGTTGCGGTGTTTCTCTTTGTTCCGCAGACGGCGATTGCGCTGAGCCTTGAAGAGGAGGAAAGGCTGGGCAAGGAGTTCGTTACGGATATCAAGAAGTATTTTACCCTGGTAGAGGACGATTTCGCCCTTGATTACATCAATGACCTCGGCGACTACCTGGCGGGCCCGGTTGATTCCAAGCCCTTTCCTTTCAAGTATTACATCATCAAGAAGAACGACCTGAACGCCTTTGCCGGCCCCGGAGGGCACATCTTTTTTTACACCGGTCTTATCGACTCCATGGAGACGGTGGATGAACTGGCCGCCGTGGCCAGTCACGAAATGGCCCATATATCGGCAAGGCACCTCTCCAAACGCATCGCTCAGAGCAAAAAGGTGGGTCTGGCCACCATGGCCGGCGTGCTGATCGGTGCCCTGATCGGAGGGGAGGCGGCCTCCGCGATCATGGTGGGTTCAGCGGCGGCCGGAGCACAGGCCCAACTGGCCTTCAGCCGGGTGGATGAACGCCAGGCCGACCAGTTGGGATTCTCCTTCATGCGCAAGTCCGGGTTTGATCCCTCGGCCATGATACAGGTCCTGAACCGCATGCAGAGCGCCGAGATATACGGGACGGACCGTGTGCCCGCATATCTTCGCACGCACCCCACCGGACCTGAGCGCATGGCCAATATCGACAGCCTTCTTGCGGCCGGAGGGGCCCCGGTGGGTTCAAAGACCGAGAAGCGGCTGAGGGAGCAGTACCCCGTTTTCAGGACGCTCATTGTCGCCCGCTACGGCGATTCTTCCTCAGCCAGGCGGCGGTTTCAGAGCGCCCTTGAAGCAGATCCGTCCGATGCGCTAGCCCACTTCGGCCTGGGGCTGCTGGACAAGGAGGCGTCGGAGTTCGGGTCGGCCGTAGAGCACCTGAGGCGGGCCCTGGAGATCCGGCCCGACTTGATCCCCGTGCGCACCCACCTGGGAGAGGCATATCACTTCAGCGGAAAATATGAAAACGCGATTCCCGTCATGGAAGGCGTGCTCGAGCTGGAACCTGACAACAAGACCGCGCTTTTCCTGATCGCCTCATCCCACCAGAACCTGAAGGAGTACGCAAAGGCCGCGCGCATCTACGAACGGCTCCTGACCATGGAGCCGGTGAGGAATGAAGTCTCCTACAACCTCGGCATATGCTACGGCCGAATGGACCGGCTTGCGCCGGCCCATTACCACTTCGGGATCTATTTCATGAAATCCGGATCCCCGTCCAAAGCCCGCTTCCATTTCCAAAAGGCCGAGGAACTCGGCCGTCACGACGCCTATCTGCTCGACAGGATAAACAAGGCGAGAGAAGATCTTTAATGGGAGAAGAAAAATTTGACTCCCCGCCCCCACCTGTGTTAATTCAAGATATGAATGAGAATTCATTCATTATTGATGGCCTCGTAAAAAGTCCCTCGGGCGTCATTCCGGCGAAGGCCGGAATCGGCAGGGAATGAGGAACAGAATCAGTTGAGGAGGATTATCAGATGAATATCGTGGTTTGTGTAAAACGGGTCCCCATGACCCAGGAGGTGGATCTGGAGATAGACGCCTCCAAAAAGGATCTGAAAAAAGACATGCTGGCCTACGTCCTCAACGAGTGGGACAACTACGCGGTTGAGGAGGCGATTCAACTAAAGGAAAAGACGGACGGTACGGTCACGGCGGTCACCATCGGTTCGGAGGATGACGAAGAGGTGCTTCGCCGGTGCCTGGCAATGGGAGCGGACAAGGCCATACGCGTCGATCCGGGCGAGCAGGTAATGGACGCACTCGTCAAGTCCCGCATTCTTGCAAAAGTGGTCAGGGATATGGAGTATGACCTGGTTCTCACGGGTGTCCAGTCCGACGATGTCAACGACGGCATGGTGGGCATCCTTTTGGCCGAGCAGCTGGACGCCCCTCATGCGGCTGTGGTGACCGGAATCGACCCCCAGGACAAAGAGGCCACGGTCAAGGTGGAACTCGAGGGGGGCATGGATGAGGTGTCCAATGTGGCCCTGCCGGCGGTGTTCAGCATTCAGACCGGGATCAACGAGCCCCGGTACGTCTCCATCATGGGCATACGCAAGGCCGCCAAGAAGGAACTCAACGTGGTCGAGCTTTCCAACCTGGGGCTCGGCGACGACGAACTCGTGCCGATGACCACGGTGGAAGAGTACTTTCTGCCGCCCGAGACCGCGGGCGCGGAGATGATCGAGGGAGACGCGGCCGCCGTGGCGGAAAAGATTCTCAAGATCATAAAGGAAAAGGGGGTGAGCATATAATGGGCGAGATCTTCGTACTCGTGGAACACAGGCAGGGAGAGCTTCGTGACATTTCATACGAGATGCTATGGAAAGCGGACAAGCTGTGCAATGAACTTTCACACACCCTGACCGCGGTCGTTATGCTGGGAAAGGACGAGCCGTTCGTAAGCGATATCTCCGAGAGGGCCGACAAGGTGCTGGTGGTGGAAGACGGCAGGCTCGAGGAGTTCAACGCGGACCTTTACAAGGGGATCCTTCTTTCTCTGATTCAAGAGCACAAGCCTTTCATGGTGCTGATGCCCCACTCCCCCTGGGGCATGGATCTGGCCCCGGCCCTGTCGGTCAAGACAGGCTTCCCCCTTGCCACTGACTGCGTCGACATCCTGGTGGAGGACGGAAAACCCAAGGTTGTGCGTCAGATATATACCGGCAAGATCTTTTCCAGGGTCGCGTTCAAGGAGGCTGGGACTTACGTTATCACGGTCCGTGCCAGCGCCTTTCCGCCGGACAAGGCGGAGGGCCGCTCAGGCGAGGTGGTCAAGGTGGAGGCGCCTCCGGACCTCCCCGAACCGCGCCGGCGATTCGTGGCCTTTGAGGATGCCGGGGCAGGGGCCGTGGACATCACACAGGCTGACCTCCTTGTGTCCGTGGGTCGCGGCGTGGGCGAAGCGGACAACATAGAGGTGGTGAAGGAGCTGGCCGAGAAGATGGGTGGCCTGATCTCCTGCTCCAGGCCGGTTGTGGACAAGAACTGGCTTCCCAAGTATCACCAGGTGGGAACGTCCGGCAAATCCGTAAAGCCCAAGGTCTACCTGGCCCTGGGCATCAGCGGGGCCTTCCAGCACGTGGCGGGAATCACCGGGGCCGGGACCGTCATCGCGGTCAACAAGGACAAAAAGGCCCCGATCTTTCGGGTGGCCGACTACGGCGTTGTGGAAGACTTGTTCAACGTGGTGGAGGCGCTCAAGGCCCAGTTGGCGGGCTAGTACTCTCCGTTGTCGCGTAAAGGCCGGGCAAACCCGTGAGGGATCGCCCGGCCGTTTCCTTCGGTCAGAAGGTGTTCTATGACTGAGAGGTCGGGGGGAGGGAACCGGTAAGAGGCAAGTTTTTCCGGCCTGACCCACCTGACTTCCTGGCCTTCCAGCCCGCGCACGGGACCGATCCCCTTTGGCGAACACGCGAAAAAATGCAGGGTGACCCGCTTGGCCTCGTACTCGTGGTCCTTGACTAAAATGCACTCCCCGGGCTCGACATCGATCCCAAGCTCCTCCCGGATTTCCCGAACCAGGCACTCCTCGAGGCTTTCGGCCCCTTCCTGTTTTCCGCCGGGAAATTCCCAGAGCCCTCCCAGGTGACCGCCGCGGGGACGGCGGGTGATGAGCAGACGGCCGTTGCGCCTTATAATACCTGCGGTCACGTGAAAATGCGGTTTATTATCCCTCAACACCTGATACTCCCCCCGGCTCAACAGCTCAACAGCTTATCAGCTTATCAGCTTATCAGCTCTACCCCCCGGAGCCCCCTCCTCCTCTCACCTTCTCCAGCCTGAGGCGCAGGTAGGATTCCTCGGCCTCTTTGTTCCCCGGAGCCATTTCCATGACTTCCATGTAGGTGGCCATGGCGGAATCCATGTCCACGGCCTCCTGCCGGCGGGCCTTTTGGATAAGCAGGCTTATCAGGGCTTCCCTGGCCTCTTCGTGTTCCGGGTCCTCTTTGAGGATTTTCCGGTAGGCCTCTGCGGCGCGGTCTTCCTCACCCTGCCTGTCCGCCAGCTGGGCCAACCGGAGCATGAGTCCGATGTCCCCGGGACGGGACTCCAGGGCCCTGCTCATCAGGTCCATGGCATGGGTTGCCATGTCCAGTTTCAGGTAGACAAGAATGAGGTAGTCCGTGATGACGGTGTTTTTGGGGAGCGCCCTCAGGCCTTCTTTCAGGATCGGGACCAGTTCGTCCCAGCGCTCCTGTCGGCCCAGGACGTCAAAGATGAAGTGGTAGTAGTCCAGGTTGTCAGGGTCGCGCTCCAGCAGTCTGAGCGC
Organism: uncultured Desulfobacterales bacterium; assembly: GCA_964450535.1. Classification (GTDB taxonomy): domain Bacteria; phylum Desulfobacterota; class DSM-4660; order Desulfatiglandales; family HGW-15; genus JAIPEI01. Next base: position 11,463 of record CAYVDE010000053.1, on the reverse strand, counting down.
GGTTTTAGAGGCGGCATCCCAGTTTTCCATCTTGATGTGGATGTCTAAGAGAAGTTCCCAGGCACTGATATCGTCCTGCCTGGCATCCAGGTACTTCTTGAGGTGCCCGGCGCTTTGCGCGTACTCACCGGCCTCGTATTCGAGAACCGCTAGGTTGTAAACAAGGATCTCGTTTTCCGGGGCCAGTGGGAGCATTTTCCGATACAGATCCTTGAGCTTATTCCTGTCACCGAGCCGGTCGAACACGTCAGCCAGGAGGGCCATGGCCTCGAGGGAGTCAGGTTTGAGTTTCAGGACCTCATTCAGGTATTTCTCGGCCTCATCCAGGCTGCCCCGGTCAAGCGCCCTTTCCGCGAGCCTCATGCGCCCTTCCACGTCCACTTCTTCCAGGGAGACCGCCCGTTTCAGGTACTCATCGGCCTTTTCGGGGTTGCCGGCCTGATCGTGAAGGCCGGCCAGGTTGTAAAAGAGGTTGGCGTCGTCCGTGTCAATCCCGGCGGCCTCGGAGTAGCGCTCGATGGCCTTTGGGATGTCTCCGGACCTGGAGTACATGTAGCCGAGAGTTTTTAGAACGGCCGCGCGGTCCTGGTCCTGTTCCAGGAGCCTGAGAACGCGCTCGTACTCATCCACGGCCTCTGCAGTCCTGCCCGCTTCTTCCAGGTTTCGGGCAAGACGGAATGCAAGGACCGGATCATCGGAATGGAGTTCAGACAGGCGTTTCAGGGTTGAGAGAAATCCTTCCGGGTCTTCGGCCGACTCGTAAACCGACAGCAGTTCTTGAAGGACCTCATCGTCAGCGGGCCGCTTTTCCGCCTTCCTTTCCAGCATGGCCGATGCCTTTTCCCAGTTTTCAAGAGCGATGTTCTCCTCGATGACCATGTCCAGTATTTTTTCGTCTTCCGGATGATGTTCAAGCGCCCGCTCCAGGTGTTCGAGCCTCTTCTTCCGGTCGATGATTCGAGCGGCCCTGGCCAGCCAGTCATTCACGGACGGCTCGACCAGCAGGGTAACGTGACCCAGCAGGGAACCGCCGCGCTTCACTTCCACGCGGAACAGGTGGTGGTCAAAGGTCCTGTCTTCAGGAAGAAGGCGGTGGAGGGCCATCTCCTCGTAGAGGAGTGCGTTGGCGTCCAGGCCTATGGAGAATACACGGACGCCCTTGTTGAAAAGTACGTTGGTGGAAATTTCCCGGATTCGGACACGATCCTCGGGGCGCAGGGAAATGGATTCGCCGTTGAGGAGGCGTATGGGGTCTCCATTACGCAGGATCAGCATTGCCTGGAACCGTGGGCTTTCCGGGAACATGTTGTTCCACAGCCAGAGCCCTCCGGCCCCGACGGCCAGGAAGATCAGCAGCCATGTGAGGGACCGCCGGCGCCTCGGTCGTCGCCTCCTAAGAGCCAAACCGTGCCCCCTCCACTGGGACCCTTGGGGACCGCCGCTTTATCCCGCCGCATGGGGTCCTGCATCACCGGCGGACCCGACAATGGTCCGATTCAGGTGAAAGCTATTTCCTTTCCGCGAATCGTTTCTGCCACACCAGGAGAATCGGGCTCGCAACGAAGACCGATGAGTACGAGCCCACGAGAACGCCCACCAGCATAGCGAAAGCGAAGTCGTGAATCACCCCTCCTCCAAGGACGAACAGGGTCACAACCACGGCCAGTGTGGTGAGGGAGGTCAGGATCGTTCGGCTCAGGGTCTGGTTGATGCTGCTGTTCATGATCTCTTCGAAGCTGCGCCTGCGAAACCGCCTGGTGTTCTCTCGTATCCTGTCGAAGACCACGATGGTGTCGTTAAGGGAATAGCCAACAATGGTTAGAAACGCCGCGATGATGCTCAGGGATATCTCCCGGTCGGTCAGTGCAAAGGCACCTACAGTGATGGTGATGTCGTGGATCAGGGCCAGAATGGCCCCCATGGCGTATTTCAGCCTCAAGAACCAGCACAGCCCCAGCGTGACTATCATTGCCAGCAGGATCAGCCATGTAACACTCATGCCGAGGAGAGAGGAGAAGTAAACCACTGCGGCGAGCGAGAGGGCCATTACGATACTCATGCCCCATTTGAGCTCGAATCGGCCCGATATATAAATAGCGATGAAGAGGATGGCGTAGAAGATGGCGAACAGGGCTTTCTGGCGAAGATCCTCGCCAACCTTGGGCCCCACCATCTCGACACGTCGAATCTCCACGCCCTCTCCGAAACGGGCGATCAGGTCTTCTCTCATCTTGTCGCTGAGACCTGCGAGTTCCACGTCGGATTCCCGGACGCGGATCAGGTATTCGGGTTGGGTCCCTTCACCGAATTCCTGAATGATGCTGTCCCTGAGGACGGTCATGGTGAAGGCGTCCCGGATCTCTGCAGGGGTCCGCGGCTGGTCAAGCCTGACCTGGACGAGTACTCCTCCGGTGAAGTCCACGCCGTAGTTGGGGCCTCCCCGCCAGATGAGAATAAAAGCGGTCAGAACTATCAAGGAGATCGAGAGGATGAATGCGTACTTGCGCCTCCCGATAAAGTTGATGTTGATCCCCGGTTTGATGAATTCCATGTATGGTCTCCGAGTGGTGAATCCGTATCCTCAAATACTGATGCCCGCCTGCCTCCGATGTACGTAGAAATAGTCGAAAGCAATCCGGGTCATAAAGACCGCGGTGATAAAGCTGGCCACGATTCCGATGCTGAGGGTCACGGCGAATCCCCTCACAGGTCCGGTTCCGAACTGGAAGAGCACGAGCGCTGCGATGAACGTCGTCACGTTGGCGTCCAGGATCGTAACGATCGCCTTGGAGTAACCCCCTTCTATGGCGGCTCTAGGGGGTTTTCCGAGCCGGAGTTCCTCCCGGATCCGTTCGAAAATGAGGACATTTGCATCAACGGCCATGCCTATGGTCAGGATCATGCCGGCAATGCCCGGCAGGGTCAGGGTCGCGCCCAGCAGGGCCAGCGCGGACAAGATGAAGAGGATGTTCAAAATGAGGGCTGCGTTCGCTACGACTCCGGAGAGCCTGTAGTAGACTATCATGAAAATAAGCACGATAAGCCCTCCGATCATCATGGACTTGAGGCCCTTATCGATGGAGTCTTTACCGAGGGACGGCCCGACCGTGCGTTCTTCCAGGATCTTGACCGGGGCGGGGAGGGCGCCCGCGCGGAGCACAATGGCCAGGTCGCGGGCCTCCTCCATGGCGAACCGGCCTGTGATCTGGGCCCTTCCTCCGGAGATCCTTTCCTGTATCACCGGAGCTGAGTACACGTTGTTGTCCAGTATTATGGCGAGCCTCCGGCCGGTGTTGGCCTCAGTGATGCGCTCGAACAGCCTTGCTCCCCGCGCGTCAAAGGAGAGGGACACGTAAGGATCACCGAACTGGGAGTCTATCTGAACGCGGGCATCCGTGATGTACTCGCCCGTCATGAGCGTTCGTCTCTTGAGAAGAAAAGGGGTCTGGACCGTTTCCCTGGTGCCGGGCTGCGTGTCCACCTTGTAAAGGATTTCGCTCCCAGGGGGAATCTCGCCCTGGACGGCCCTTTCCAGGCTGTGCTCTTCATCCACCAGTTTGAATTCCAGCAGCGCCGTCTTGCCTATGAGTTCAATGGCCCGGTCGGGGTCCTTGACGCCCGGAAGCTGGATCAGTATCCGCCGTTCCTGCTGCGGGCGTATGTCGGGTTCACTCACGCCGAACTGGTCTATGCGGTTCCGGATGGTTTCCAGTGCCTGGTCGGTCGCCATCTTCATGATCTGGTCACGGGCCTGGGCCTTGAGGGTCATTCGCAGGGGAAATCCGGATTCATCCGTTCTCCGGGTGTCCACTTCGAAGTCGGCGTAGCTGTCCTCCGCCAGGCGGCGGAAGGCCGTGAAGTCTTCTTCCCGCATAAGGGTGATTTCCACCCCCGACGTCCCGAGACGCCTGAGTTCGCGGTATCGAATCTTCTCCTTGCGCAAGTCGTGCTTTATCTCTTCCACGACCCGCTCCAAATTGCTCTCAACGGCCTTGTCCGCCTCCACCTCAAGGACCAGGTGCATGCCCCCCTGAAGGTCGAGGCCTAGATTGATGCGATCCTGGGGGAGCACGGAGGACCACCAAGGCGGCAGGTCCCTGCTCAACGTAGGCGTCAGATAGACGAGCGCCAGGACAATAAGAGAGGCGGCGATTCCCGCGCGCCAGCCGAGGCTCTTAAACACGCTTTACTCCTTCCGGTGGATATTGGTCTACGACTCCCGCCTGCTCATAACCCCGGCTATGGATCCCCGGCTTACCTTGACACGGACCTTAGGAGCGATTTCCATGGTCACGGCGTCGTCCGTGATGCCGGTCACCGTTCCGTGCAGGCCGCCCGAACTGACCACCCGGTCTCCCTTTTTCAGGGCCGCCACCATGTTCTTGTGCTCCTTGGCCTTCTTTTGCTGGGGCCGAATGAGCAGGAAGTAAAAGATTGCGAACATGAGAATGAGCGGTATGAAAGCCCCGAATGCCCCTCCAGAGCCTTCCGCACCTGCGCCGCCGCCCTGTCCCATCGCATAGGCCAGAAAATTCATGTTGCACCCTCCATGGTTTCCTTTCAGAAAACAGGATTCCGGCCCAAAATTCCCAACACGTGAAAGGGAAGCTGTAAAGAGCCCGCGACCCGCATTCGGGGCGGGCAAGGCCGGTTTCTGATCCGGAAACGGTTAAGATTCGTAATTGGCTGACTCCTCGAACACATCATTTTCAATCGCAGTCCTGATGTCCCGCATCAGACGTGCATAATAGTACAGGTTGTGGATCGTGTTCAATCGATAGGCCAGGATCTCCTTCGAAAGAAACAGGTGCCTCAAGTAGGCCCTGCTGAAACGCGAGCAGGTATAGCAGCTGCACCCTTCCTCAACCGGCCTTTCATCCCTCGCGTATCGGGCGTTTTTGATGGACATGCGCCCGTTGGCCGTGAAAAGGCTCCCGTTCCGGGCGTTGCGTGTGGGCATGACACAGTCGAACATGTCCACCCCCAGGCGCACCGCGTCAATGATGTCTTCGGGGGTGCCCACACCCATCAGGTAAACGGGACGATCGCCCGGCAGGGCCGGTATGGTCTCCTCGATGACCCGTTCGCGCGTCTCCTTGTCCTCTCCCACCGAGAGGCCGCCGAGAGCATATCCGTCAAAGTCGAGCTCAACGAGCGCTTGGGCGCTTGCCATGCGAAGGTCCCGGAACATGCCTCCCTGGACTATCCCGAACAGGGACTGCCCCGCGCCGGCCCCGCGTTCCCGGCAGCGGCGGGCCCACCGCGTGGTGAGGCGGGTCGAGCTCTTCACGTACTCGTAGTCCGCCGGGTACGGCGCGCACTCGTCAAATGCCATGACAATGTCGGAGCCGAGGGCCTCCTGAATCTCCATGGCCTTTTCAGGACCGATGAGGTGCTCCGATCCGTCTATGTGGGACCGGAAGAGCACCCCCTCCTCGTTGATGGTCCGAAGCGTCGCCAGGCTGTATATCTGGAACCCGCCGCTGTCGGTCAGGATCGGCCGTTGCCATCCCATGAAACCATGGAGCCCGCCCATCTCCCTGATAATCTCGTGCCCGGGCCGGAGGTACAAGTGGTACGTGTTCGCAAGTATGATTTCAGCCCCGATTTTCTCGAGGTCATCGGGACCGGCCGCCTTGACCGAGCCCAGGGTGCCAACCGGCATAAAGACCGGGGTATCGACAATCCCGTGCGGGGTCTCGAGGCGCCCGGTCCGCGCCCTGGAATCACTGCATCTGTGAACCACCTCGAACATGAAAGCCCGCGCTGTTTTCGACCGCCCGGGCGGCAAACCCGTGTCCCGGTTACGGTTTAACCGAACGTCTGGCACTACAGTATCAGCATGGCGTCGCCGTAACTGTAAAACCTGTATTGTTCCGTCACCGCCGCCCGGTAGGCATTCAAGGTCCTTTCCAGGCCCGCGAAAGCCGACACGAGAAAGAGCAGCGAACTCCCCGGCAGGTGAAAGTTCGTTATAAGCCCGTCAACAGCGCGAAATCGATACCCCGGGGTGATCATCAGGCCGGTCGTGCCCCGGCCCGGAGCAATACGGCCGTCATTGTCCGACACGGTTTCCAGGGTCCTGACCACGGTGGTGCCGACTGCTATCACCCGTTGGCCACGGGAACGGGCACGATTCACCGCCTCCGCGGTTTCAGGGAGTATACGGTAGGATTCCTGCCCTACCGAGTGTTCCCGAATATCACGGCTCCGCACAGGCCGGAACGTTCCGTGCCCCACGTGAAGCGTCAGGGGCACGCGGGCGATGCCGGCGCTGTCCAACCTTTCGAGCAGGTCCGCGGTGAAGTGAAGCCCTGCCGTGGGTGCGGCAACGGCTCCCCGGCCGCCCGCATAGACCGTCTGGTAACGGTCCCGGTCCAAGGCGGCACGCGGGTCATCGCGTGTCCTGCGAATATAAGGGGGAAGGGGCATTACCCCCCTCTCCGTCATTAATGAGTCCGGATCCCCGGTCCCTGAAAAAACCATCCGGACGATACCGTCTGATTCCACCTCCTCGACGGTCCCCCATACGCCCTCTCCGAAATCTATCCGGGTGCCGGCCCGGGGGCCCTTGGAGGACTTCAGCAGGCAACGCCTCGCAGCCGATTCGGGCCGGCCGTTTTCCGCTGCGTCCAGAACGAGGATTTCAACCCTTCCTCCGGTCTCCTTACGCCCGTACAGGCGGGCCGGTACAACCCTGGTGTCGTTTATCACCAGAAGGTCTCCGGGTGTCAGAAGCCCGGGAAGGTCCAGGAACCGGTGATGTGAAAGAGAGCCGCCTTTTCGATCCATAAAAAGGAGCCGGCTCTCGTCCCGCCTTAAGGACGGCTCCTGTGCGATCAGCCTCTTGGGCAGGTCGTATTGATAATCCTTGATATCATACATCCGGCTTGTCTGCGGTAAAGGTCGTAACATATATTGAAAACCGCCCGTAAAGTCAACCTGAATCAGTTATCCTGTATGAGTTGTCATGGTTTTCGAGGCCGACCTGTTCGCAGCGGACGGCGGCTACCGGAAGATGTAGGCGATAAGCAGCCCGGCGCACATGGCCATGAAACCCATGACGCGAAGGTGCTGGTCAGGGATGTCCTGCATGCGAAGCATCCAGCGCTTCATGCGTTGCGGAAAGGCGAAATAGGGAATCCCTTCCAAGACGAGAACGAGACCTAAAAGGCACAACAAGAGTTTCATATGGGCCGATCTGGAGAATTCATGATTGAGTCAATTCCCGGCCGATGGTTTCAGATCGCAAGGCGTCTGGGATAAACCGGCGGAATTCCATTGAGGAGAAAGGATAAAGGATCGATGTAAAAGGATCAAGGGGAAAGGCATCTCCCCACATATGCCTTGATATGCGGGCAAGGATCAGGTAGTTTTCATGGGGCCCGTAACGCGCGTTCCGAGGGCCTTTAACCTTTAGACTTGATGCGTTGCCCATTTTCCTTATGATAATCGGTTTCCCCAACAGGGTTGAGATAGAGAGGCCGGCCCTCAGGCACAACCTGGGGCAGGTCCGCTCGATTATCGGGCCGGGCACTGCGGTGACGGCGGTGGTCAAGGCCGATGCCTACGGCCACGGCCTTGTGGAGGCGGCGAGGACGTTTGAGGCCGCCGGGGCCGAGCGTTTGGCCGTGGCACACCTCGTTGAGGCCATCGAGCTGAGGGGGGCGGGCATTAAACGCCCTATCGTGATCCTTTGCGGCATACTTACGCGGGAAGAGGCCGGCGCGGTGGCGGAGCATGATCTCATCCCTGTCCTGCAGGAGCCGGCCCCGGCCGGAATACTTAGCGATGAGAGCCTGAGGCGCGGGAAAAGTACACCGGTGCAATTGAAGATCGATACGGGCATGGGCCGGCTGGGTGTCCCTTACAACGAGACGGGCCGGTTTGTCGACCAGGTGCTCCCGCACAAGGGGGTCGTTGCAGAGGGGCTCCTGTCGCATCTCTCGTCGGCCGATGAGCCGGACAGGCGTTTCACGGAGCTTCAGATCCGGCGTTTCAAGGACGCTATGGAGACGGCCGGCGCCGCCGGGATTAACCTGGAGGCAAGCAGCCTCGCCAACAGCGCCGGTACTCTTAATTACGCGGAGGCCCACTTCGGTATGGTGAGACCGGGCATCGTGCTTTATGGAGGTTCTCCGTCGCCCGGCCTGGTGCCGCAGGTCCCGTTGAGGCCCGCCATGACCCTCAAGGCCAGGGTGCTGCAGGTGAGAGACCTTCCGGAAGGGGCGCCTGTCAGCTACGGGAGGACATACACCGCTTCAGGGGCCCTTCGGACGGCTGTGGTTTCGGCGGGATACAGCGACGGACTGCCGCGCGGCCTGTCCAACAGGGGGCAGGTCCTGATCAGAGGGCGGAAGGTCCCGATTATCGGAAGGGTCTGCATGAACCTGACAATGGCGGACGTAACCGATCTTCCGGACGTACGTCCCGGAGACGAGGCCGTGTTCCTGGGCCGGCAGGGTCAAGCCGTACTGACCGGAGACGAGGTCGCGGCGGCCTGTGACACTATTTCCTACGAGATTTACTGTGCCTTTGGTAAGTGCTTGGAGAAGAAGACGATTTCATGAGAGACGAACTTGAGCGTATACTGAGGCTAAGCCTTCATTCCTGCTTCGATGACGGCCGGCTCGCCAGCGTCCCTGTCCCCGAGTTTGTGGTGGAGATCCCCAACAACCCGGAGCACGGGCATTTCGCCACTAATCTGCCCATGACCCTTGCGGCCTCGCAGAAGCGCGCCCCGAGGGAAATAGCCTCGGTGCTGGCGGATGACCTCCAAGGAGGGCATCCATTCCTCGAAAAGGTGGAAGTGGCGGGGCCCGGGTTCCTGAACTTCACTGTCAGAGCCGAGCATTGGCACAGGATCCTTTCGGAAATCGTGACCCTAGGCCCCGACTACGGGAGGAACGTCATTGAATCTCCACAGAAGGTCCTGGTCGAATATGTGAGTGCTAACCCCACAGGCCCCCTTCACCTGGGTCACGGCAGGGGGGCGGCACTCGGGGACAGCCTCTGCCGGATCCTGGCCTTTTGCGGTCACGAGGTGACGCGGGAGTTTTATATCAATGACGCCGGGCTTCAGGTCCGATTGCTGGGGGAGTCGGTATACAGCCGCTGGCGGCAAAAGCGGGACCCAAAAGCCCCGTTTCCCGAGGGCGGATACATGGGGGATTACGTCGAGACGCTGGCCTCGGAGATTGACCGGGAAAAGAAACTGGAAGGGATGGAACCGGAGGAAGCGGTCCTCGCGTGCGCCGAATTCGGCCGGGAAAGGATGCTCGAGGAGATCCGCAGCGACCTCGACAGTTTCAGGACCACCTTTGATGTGTGGACCTCCGAGAAGGACCTGGTCGCGTCCGGCATTCTGAACGAAGTCATAGAGAGGACCAGGGAGCGGGGGGATCTCTTCGAGAAAGACGGGGCCTGGTGGATCAGGACCACGATGTTCGGGGATGACAAGGACCGGGTCATTCGAAAGAGCGACGGGCAGTTCACATACTTCGCCACGGATATCGCGTATCACCTGGAGAAGTGGAAGCGCGGCTTTTCCCGGGCCGTCAATATCTGGGGCGCGGATCACCACGGCTATGTCCGGCGGGTCAAGGCGGCCCTCATGGCCAACGGCCTGGAGGAGGACTGGCTCTCGGTGCTTCTGATTCAGCTCGTGAAGCTGTTTGAGGGCGGGGAGGAGGTCCGCATGTCCAAGCGGGCCGGCAGCTATGTGACCCTGAGGGAGCTCATGGACGAGGTGGGTGTGGATGCGGCCCGTTTCCTCTTGCTCGTAAAGAATCACGACTCCCAACTGGATTTCGACCTGGACCTGGCCAGGAAACAGGACAGTGACAACCCGGTCTATTACGTGCAGTATGCGCATGCCCGAATCTGCAGCGTTTTCCGCAAGGCCGCCGAGGAAGGTGTATCTATACCGCCGGATCCCCTTTCAGCTTTGGAAAACCTGAAGCTTGAAGAGGAGATGTCCATTATACGTCTGCTGGCTAGGTTTCCGTCCCTGCTCCGGGAGGTATGCCGGGCCTACGAGCCCCATCGCGTGCCCCATTACCTGGCGGAACTGGCTGCGTCTTTCCACAGGTACTTCAACCTGGGCACCAAGATTCCGGACCACCGGATCGTCACGAAGGACATCCGGCGCACACAGGCCAGGCTCTGCCTTGCGGAAGGGATACGAACCGTTCTAAAAAACGGACTGACTCTCCTGGGCGTACAAGCCCCGGAACGGATGTAATGCCGCTGTCCGTGCCTGCTGAAAGACATGATTGACGAGGGTCCGGCACGTCCATGGCCAGAAAGCTGTCGCAGGAAAAAAAGGAAGGACCGAAAGTTCGGCTGGAGCTCAGCCGTGCGGCTGTGTTTCTTTGGGGTTTTGTTTTCCTGTTCCTTCTCGTCTGGGTTTTTGCACTCGGCGTTCTTGCCGGAAAAGGGTCCTTGACCGGAGACATGGCCGTGGAGGAGTTAAGGGAGCAGATGGCGAAACTCCAGGAAATCGTCCGGCGGGAAGGGACGCGGCGGGTTGAAGAGGAGGACGACCCGCCGCCTGAGAGTCCCAGGCTGTCATTCTATGAAAGCCTGGCGACCAAGAAGGACGAGACCCGCCGGAAGGCGGCCCCACGGCCGCCCGCTTCCACCAAGGAAACGGTTCGCCCGGCGGAGACCAGTGTGGAGAGGGTTCCTTCCCGCGCCGAGGTCAGGCCGCCTGAAAAGCAGGCGAAGCCTCCAAGTGTGGGCGTTCAGCCAAAAGAGAAGGAGCCGGTCCAGGCGGTGAAAGCCGAGGTGCCGCCCGCAGTGGTCAACCAGGGAGGGCTCCTTGTGGAGGCCCGGTTCACGGTACAGGTGGCCGCTGTGGAGAGCAAGAGCGCTGCGGACGAGATGATAGAGCGCCTGAAGCGTAAAGGCCACCCCGCGTACTACTATGATGTCAAGATCGGGGGAAAGACGTATTACAGGGTCCGGTGCGGGCGGTTCCTGAGCCGCACTGAAGCGGAAGAGTACGCCGCGACCCTGGCAAAAAAGGAAGGGGTGAAGGGTTTTGTCTCCAGGCTCGAATAGCCCGGTTTTGAGGAAGGCGGTGATCAAAGACGTAAAGCCGATTCACCGTCTCCTGTACCGCTTTGCCGAACAGGGGCTTCTGCTCGCAAGATCCCTCAGCGAACTATACGACCACCTGCGTGATTTTTACGTGCTGGAGGATCAAAACCGGGCGGACTGGGTGCTCGGGGCCTGCGCCCTTGGCGTTTGCTGGGACGACCTGGCTGAGATTCGATCCCTTGCAGTGGCCGAAGACTGCCAGGGAATGGGCTACGGCCGCCTCCTGGTGGAGGCCTGCCTGGAGGAGGCACGGATCTTGGGAATAAACAGGGTGTTTACGCTGACCTATGTGGACCCGTTTTTCGGCCGTCTGGGGTTTGTGGAGGTGGAAAAATCCGTTCTTCCCCACAAGGTCTGGGC
>CAYVDE010000052.1:8807-19827 GCA_964450535.1 uncultured Desulfobacterales bacterium | reverse complement strand
TCCAAACACACTTATAAACTCCGGCAATGGTTTGGCGTTTTCACAGGGCATTCAAATTCAGCGGGGGGGCCTGGGTCTTCCATAGCGGACATTTAGCGTACGGCCTTCGTAGTAACCCTCCAGCAACGACCAGGCCGGGAGCGGATGGAGCGTAGGAAGTCCCAGGCCCCCGGAGCCCGACCGGATCTTCATCCACATGGATGGCAAAGGATTGCCATTTAAGTTTGAGGTCAGAAATGGAAAAAATTGACTGCCGGGGACTGACCTGCCCCGCCCCGGTCCTTCGAACCCGTGAAACCATCGAAAAGAATCGGCCCTCGTCACTGGAAATAACCGTAGACAACGAAGCCGCCAGGGAAAACGTCTCCCGCTTTCTGCGTTCCCAGGGTTTTGCAGTGTCGGCCGGCGGTGCCGAGGGTGAATATACAGTGGTCGGCACCCGCAGCGATGAAGACGCCGTTCCTGCATGTGAGAAAGACCACGCCTCGGCCCCACGCTCCAAGACCGTAATACTCGTTGGTTCCGAACGCCTGGGACATGGAGACGATGAACTGGGCGCCGGGCTCATGGCCAGCTTTCTTAAGACCATCAGTGAGATGGAAGGTGAGTTGTGGCGCCTGATCTTTTTGAACAGCGGCGTCAAGCTCGCGGTCAAGGGCTCTCTGGTCATTCCGGTCCTAAAGGAGTATGAACGCAATGGCCTGCAAATACTGGTATGCGGGACCTGTCTTAACCACTTTCAGCTCCTCGACAAGAAACAGGTCGGCCAGACCACGAACATGCTCGACATAGTTACGGCTCTTCAGCTGGCTGACAAGGTGATCAATTTTTAGGTTTCACACGACCCCCCGCCTCGCCCTGTTCCGGTTCCCCTCCCATGCCGTGATTACGCCTTGCCGTTTTTCCGCGGGTATAGTTTAATCGCCGATACGAAAGAGAATCGACGCTGTTCGGTAAAGCCTCAGGCAAGGATGACGAATGGCCTACACCACCAGAGCAAGCACGCTCCCTTCAGGCACCTATTACTTCTCGGGAAACGAGGCCGTGGCCGAGGGCGCCCTGGCCGCAGGATGCCGATATTACGCGGGTTACCCTATCACGCCGTCCAGCGAGATCATGGAGCGCATGGCCGATCGTCTCGACGATGCAGGCGGGGTATTCGCCCAGATGGAAGACGAGATCGCCTCAATCTGCTCTGTGATCGGCGCCGTGTGGGCCGGTGCCCGGGCCATGACAGCCACCTCTGGCCCAGGGTTCAGCCTCATGCAGGAGGCCGTGGGGTACGCAGCCCTCACAGAGACCCCTTTGGTCATTGCGGATATACAGCGGGCCGGGCCGGGCACCGGCCAGGCCACACGGGTGGGCAGCGCCGACCACATGCAGGCCAAATGGGGCTCACACGGGGACTACCAGGTGATAACTCTCAGCCCTTGGTCGGTACAGGAGATGTACGACCTCACCATCGAGGCCTTTAATCTGGCGGATCGTTACAGGATTCCCGTTTTTCTAATGGGCGAAGAGGCCGTGGGACACCTGAGGGAACGCCTGGACGTGCAGCCGGAGGTGAGCCTTTATCTCCGCGACAAAAGGCCGGGCGCCGCCCCTTTCGGGGATGCCGGAACAGAGGGGGTGCCCCCCATGCCCGCATTCGGCGATGGCGAGAACCTGCTTGTCACCGGTTCCACACACGATGCGCGGGGATTCAGAAAGACCGACGATCCCGAAGCCCACGACCTGCTGGTATCCCGCATCAATAACAAGGTCCTCAAGGCCCGCGACCGGATCGTGCGCGTGCAAGGGCACTTTCTGAAGGACGCCCGCATAGCAGTCGTCGCTTACGGCTTCACTGCCAGAAGTGCGCTTTATGCGGTGCAGCGTCTTCGCAAGGAAGGGGCCGAGGCCGGCCTTTTGCGGCTCCAGACGGTCTGGCCCTTTGCATGCGAGGAAATCAGAGAACTGGGAAGGAAGGTGGAGCATATCCTGGTCCCGGAAATGAACCTCGGCCAGATAGCGGGAGAGGTCACGAAAGTAGCGGATTGTGAAGTGGTGCCTTTAAACCGCATAAACGGAGAGATCATCCATCCGGATCTTATTGAGGACGAGCTGAGGAGGCTGCTCTGATGTCGCGGGACCTGGAAGCCTATCTCCGAGCCGAAGTGAAGGCCACCCCGTTCTGCCCCGGGTGCGGCCACGGCATCCTCATGAACCAGATCCTGAGGGCTGTTGACGCCTCGGGAATTCCCATGGAAGAAATGCTCTTTGTCTCAGGCATAGGCTGCGCCGCCTGGATTCCGAGCCCCCACTTCAAAGGGGACACCCTGCACACTCTCCACGGCCGGGCCATACCGTTCGCCACTGGAGCCAAGCTCTTCAACCCTGCGCTTCGTACGGTCGTAATCAGCGGTGACGGCGACCTGACTTCCATCGGCGGTAACCACCTCATTCATGCAGCGCGCCGTAACACGGACCTCACTGTAATCTGCGCGAACAACCAGATCTACGGCATGACCGGCGGCCAGGTGGCCTCCACCTCTCCCAAGGGAACATTCACCTCCACCACCAACAGGGGCAACCCGCACCGGCCTTTTGATCTCTGCGCGCTCGTGCAGGCCGCCGGGGCGGCCTATGTAGCCAGGTATTCCGTGACCCAGCCCATGGCACTTATGGGAGGGATTCGCCGTGTCCTGGACATGGAAGGATTCAGGTTCCTCGAGGTGCTCTCTCCCTGCCCCACCCAGTTCGGAAGGAGGAACCGCTTCGAATCACCTGCCCACATGCTGCAGTCCCTGATGGAGCGGTGCGTGATGCGGGAGGAAGCCGAACATATGAGCGAAGAGGAACTCGAAGGAAAGGTCGTCACCGGGGAGTTTTAATAAGGAAGCAAATGCTCCGACATCGACAGGTCACACAGGTTAGAATCGGCGGTTTCGGCGGCCAGGGCGTTGTCCTTGCCGGGGCGCTGCTGGGTCACGCGGCGGTGCACGACGGGCTGTGGGTCTCGGGTTCCAACTCCTACGGCGCCCAGGCCCGGGGCGGAGCGGCCAGAAGCGAGGTGGTGATATCAAACCGGCCCATCGCCTTTCCCCACGTCCTTCAAGCCGACGTTCTCGTCGCTATGAGCCAGAGCGCCTATGACGCGTTTTCAGACAATCTGGCCGAAGAGGGTCCTGTCGTAATCCATGACGCAGGCCTGGTCCTGCCCCGCAGCCTGGAGGCCGCCCGCCAGGTGGCCCTGCCCGCAACTGACTCGGCCGTCTCGGAACTCGGCAACAAACAGGTGGCGAATATCGTCATGCTCGGAGCCTTTGCCGCCCTTACTGAGATCGTAAGCATCGAGGCCCTGGAAGCGGCCGTCAGGGAGCAAGTCGATCCCCGGTTCAGGGACCTGAACCTGAAGGCGCTGGTCATGGGTTTCGAACTGGGGATTGAAAATGAGAGGTGAAGGGTGAGGGGACAGAAGGAATGACTTTGCAGATGCAAGATCGAAGAAAAATGAGGGCCGGCAAAGGAAGACGGAATGGCATGTTGAAGAGCGGTTGTTGCCATGGGTGTTGAAGGACGAACTTACCGTCCCGTATTGGACCATGATGTCTGCGGGGCCTGCTCCGTGTGCCTGCACGCCTGCCCGGCTGAACGAATCCCTGAGATGCGCAGTGAGCCCGACAGCCTTCGGGGACGAATCTATGGACAAGGGGATCCATTCGCCCTTTCCTTCCCGGAGAGCAAGGCGGAAATCCCGCCCTGCCGCGCCGCCTGCCCCCTCGGACAGGACATCCCCGGATACGTGGGCCTTCTGGCCCAGGGCCTGGTGCGTGAGGCACTGGATCGCATCCTGGAGCACAACCCCCTTCCTTCGGTGTGCGGCTACATATGCACCCGCCCCTGCGAAGCGGCCTGCACACGAAATCACATGGACGATCCGGTACCCATCAGGGCGCTCAAGGCGTTTGCCTCGCAGAGGAGCGACCCAGGGACCAGGCCGGTGGCGGCATCCAAGGGAAAAAGGCCCTCTGTGGCAATAGTGGGCTCCGGGCCTGCCGGCCTGACCGCCGCCCACGACTTGGCCCTGGAAGGCATCCGCTGCCTGGTCCTCGAGTCCTACGACCGCCCCGGGGGCATGCCGGCCTGGGCCGTCCCCCGATTCCGTTTACCTTCAGAGGCCCTTGAAAGGGACATTCAAGGCATCCTCGCGTTGGGAGTGGAACTGCGCACGAATGTGAGATTCGGCGTTGACGTGAACCTGGGAGACCTTCACAAACAAGGTGTTCGCGCATTGCTCCTTGCAACAGGGACTGTCAAGGGCCTCCCCCTGAAGATTCCAGGGGATAACAGCAAAGGGGTCATGGACTGCCTTGCCTTTCTTCGCGGGGTGAACAGCGGTGAGGATCGTCCGCCGGGCAGGCAAGTCCTGGTGGTGGGCGGGGGTAATGCAGCCGTGGACGCGGCTCGCACCGCGCGCCTGCTTGGAAGCGAGGTAACGGTGATCTATCGCAGGGGCCTCGAGCAGATGCCGGCCGATTCCGCCGAGGTCAAACAGGCTGAGCGGGAAGGCGTGGCATTCCGCTTCTTCTCTGCACCGTTAAGAGTGGTTGCAGGTGAAGATGACCGCTTAAAGGGCCTTGCCTGTATCAGCACCGAGCTCAGGCAAACGGAACAGGACAAGCGGCCCATGCCTTTCCCTTTGCCCGGGACCGAGCATGAAATACCCGGGGACGCCCTGATCGCGGCTGTGGGCCAGGCCCCCGACCTCACGCCCCTCCAAAGAGGGCTTGGCCTGAAAGACAGCTCTCGTTTACTGCTGGACCCGGCAGGCCCAAAGACCGGTTGCAGGGGTGTCTTTGCAGCCGGAGATCTCCTGAACGGACCTACATCCGTTGTGGAGGCCATGGCCGGGGGCCGGCGCGCGGCCCTGGCGATCAGATCCTATCTCAAAGGGACGGATTCGGAATGAACACACCCTCCCCTGCATATCCCCTTGAACCATGCCCGCAGGACATCACATCTCAACCCGGGTTGAAATCCTCCCCTCTCACCTGGTCCGATGCAGAGGCCGCACAGGAAGCATCACGCTGCCTGGCTCTTAGATCATGCCGGAGCTGCGACCTGTGCCGCCTGCTCTGCCCTGATATGTGCATCACCCGAGACCCTGAGAGCGGTCGAATAGAGATCGACTACGACTTCTGCAAGGGCTGCGGAATTTGCGCGTTCATCTGCCCGAAGGGCGCCATACGAATGGAACGGGAGCTGTGAACGGCTGATTACCATGCCCGCAGGTTCCTTCCCCCGACGGAGGCGGGGGCCACATGATGGTCTATGTCAGGCTCGTACTCACAGCCCTTTTCTGGGGGGGAACCTTTGTTGCAG
Organism: uncultured Desulfobacterales bacterium; assembly: GCA_964450535.1. Taxonomy (GTDB): domain Bacteria; phylum Desulfobacterota; class DSM-4660; order Desulfatiglandales; family HGW-15; genus JAIPEI01. Next base: position 14,463 of record CAYVDE010000052.1, on the reverse strand, counting down.
GCCGCATCGTGGCGCAGGAGGTAGGGCCCTTCTCCGCATCCTTTCTCCGGTTTCTCACGGCGTCGGTCTTCCTGGCGTTGATCCTGTGGCGGTTGGAGGGTCGAATCCCCATGCCCGGGCGGGATAAAACACTCCCCCTGGTCCTCCTCGGCCTCACCGGAGTTTTTTCCTACAACGTGTTTTTTTTCCTGGGTCTCGAGCGGATCGAGGCCGGCCGCGCCTCCCTTATCATCGCCAACAACCCGGTCTTCATAACCCTTTTTTCCGCGCTGATCTTCAGGGATCGACTGCCCCTTCTCGCCGTCGCCGGTATCCTCTGCTCGCTCCTGGGCGCCGCCGTGGTCATCACGCGCGGCGACCTGGCCCAGGCCCTTCAGGGCGGAATAGGCCTGGGTGAACTCTTCATCTTCTGCTGCGTCCTGAGCTGGGTCGCCTACTCCCTCATAGGCAAGTCCGTGCTGGAGAGCCTGTCCCCTCTGGTCACGGTCTCCTGGGCCGCATTCATCGGTACGGCCGCCCTACTGGTCCCGGCATGTCTTGAGGGATTGACTGTGGAGTTCTCTGGTTTTTCTGCCTCCAGCTGGATCGGCATCCTTTACCTGGGCCTATTCGGGACCGTGGCCGGTTTTGTGTGGTACTACCGGGGCATTCAGGAAATCGGGCCTGCCAGGGCCAGCCAGTTCATCAACCTGGTGCCGGTGAGCGCCGTGCTCCTTGCCTCCATAATGCTGAACGAGCCTTTGAGCCTGTCGCTGCTGGCCGGGGGAGTGCTGGTACTCTCAGGCATTACCCTGACGAACCGGGCGGTTCGCGCCCGCAGGCAAAAAACGACGGGATAAGCTCAATGGAGGATCTGGCTCAGAAAGAGCTTGGTCCGCTCGTGCTGCGGGTTGTGGAAAAACTCCTCGGGTGAATTGCCCTCCACGATCCGGCCGAAGTCCATGAAGAGAACGCGGTGGGCCACGCTTCTGGCGAATCCCATCTCGTGGGATACAACGATCATGGTCATGCCCTCCTGGGCCAGCTCTATCATCACGTCCAGGACCTCCTTGATCATCTCGGGATCCAAAGCGGACGTCGGCTCGTCAAAGAGCATCAGCTTGGGCTTCATGCAGAGGCTTCGGGCGATGGCCACCCGCTGCTGCTGTCCCCCTGACAGCTGCCCCGGGTACTTGCGCGCCTGCTCCGCTATATGCACCTTCTCCAGGTAATACATGGCCGTCTCCTCGGCCTCCTTCCTGGGGGTCTTGCGCACCCAGAGAGGACCGAGGGTGAGGTTGTCTATAATGGTCAAGTGGGGAAAGAGGTTGAAATGCTGAAAAACCATCCCCACCTCGGCACGAACCTTCTCTATCTTTTTTATATTGTTGGTGAGTTCCATGCCGTCCACAAAAATTTTTCCGCGCTGGTGCTCCTCCAGACGATTGATGCACCGAATCAGAGTGGACTTCCCCGACCCTGAAGGGCCGCACACCACAATACGTTCCTGCTTGTGAACGGTCAGGTTGATCCCGCGAAGCACGTGGAAGTCTCCGAACCATTTATGGAGATCGATCATCTCCACAATCGACTCGCCGGAAGGCCTTGTGACGTTGGCCCCTGCTTCCTGTTCGTTCATGAATTCAGCCTCTCGATAGAAGAACCGTGATTCGTGATTCGTGGTCCGTGATTCGTGGTACGTCAAGGGACATAAGCACGCCTCCCAATGCACGCCTTACGATTCACGAAACACCTTGTTGTTCTCTTTTTCAATCCCTTTTCAGCTCCCTTTCCAGGCGGCGGCTGTAGTTGGACATGGAAAAACATCCCAGGAAGTAAAGGAGAGCCACGAATATATAGGCCTCCCGGCTGAAACCCAGCCACTCGGGATCCGAGATGACCGTCTTGGTGGTCTTGAGCACGTCGTAAAGCGCAATGATCACTACAAGGGAAGTGTCCTTGAAAGCCGAGATGAGAATGCTCACCGTGGGAGGGATAACTATCTTTAGGGCCTGGGGCAGGATCACAAGCCGCATGGTCTGGTAGTAGTTGAGACCCAAAGAGTCGGCCGCCTCGTACTGCCCCCGGCTCATGCCCTGAAGCCCGCCGCGCACCACCTCCGCGATGTAGGCCGAAGTGAAAATAATTATCGCGGCCTGGGCCCGAAGGATCTTGTTGATGGAGACCCCCTCAGGAAGGAAAAGGGGAAAGATGATCGCCGACATAAAGAGAAGGCTTATGAGTGGAACGCCTCGAATCGCCTCAATGTAGACGATACAGATCCACCGCACGCCCGGCATGGTGGATTGCCGGCCCAGGGCCAGGATGACGCCCAGCGGATACGCGGCGGTGAGGCCGAAGACCGAGAGGAGCAGGGTAAGAGGCAACCCCCCCCATTGCGTGGTCTCCACCGGGCTGAGACCCAGGATCCCGCCTCTCATGAGTAGGCCCATGGTAAACAGCCCCAGGATCCAGGCATAAAGCAGGCCCTTCTTCCAGTGGGTCCGGTCCTGGCTGTAGTAAAGGAGCCCGATCAGGATGAGCATGGCTATGAAGGGACGCCAGTGAAGATTGTATGGAAAAAACCCGAACAGGATGAATCGGATGTTCTCCGTGATCACGGACCAGCACGCACCACCGGCCTCCCGGCAGGCCCCGCTTCCCGCAATCCAGACCGCGTCCAGAAAGAGCCACCGGACCATTGGAGGAACCACCTTCCACAGGCCCCAGATGGTCACAACGGTCAGAATCGAGTTGAACCAGCCGTTGAAGAGGTTGGCCCGGACCCATCCCAAGACCCCTACCTCGGTCACAGGCGGTTTAAGGGTGTCTCCTTCAGGGTTATAGGCCGTATGCTGCATGGGTTCACTCATCGTTCCACCAATGCGGCTCTTTTGTTGTACCAGTTCATGAAGGCGGAGGTGGACAGGCTGAAAAGCAGGTACACGGCCATTATCATGGCCACCCCTTCTATGGCCTGCCCGGTCTGATTGATGGTCGTGTTGGCGACCGACACGAAGTCAGGATACCCTATGGCCACAGCCAGGGAACTGTTCTTGGTCAAATTGAGCATCTGGCTGGTAAGCGGCGGAATAATCACCCTGAGGGCCTGTGGAAGAACGACCAGGTTCAGTACCAGCATGGGCCGAAGGCCTATGCTCAAGGCGGCCTCGGTCTGTCCCTTGCTCACGGACTGGATTCCGGCCCGGACCACCTCGGCCACAAACGCGGCCGTATACAGGACCAGTCCCATCAGGAGGGCGAAGAACTCCGGGCTTACTGTCAGCCCGCCCCTGAAATTGAACCCTCGCAGTTCGGGCACGTTCAGTGCCGTGGGCGCGCCTCCCAGCCACCAGGCCGCCAGAGGAAACCCCAGAATCATGGCCATGGAGACCCGTAATGTGGGAAAGGGAACTCCTGTGCGGTCCTGGCGATCCTTGGCCCACCTGTGAACGGCCCAGGCTGCCACGCAGGCCAGGACAAATGCAACGCCCATAAAGGCATGGGCCGGATGGGCCTCAGGCACCGTGAAAACCACCCCTCGGTTGCACAAAAAGACCCCGGCGACGGGGTTCAGTGCCTGCCTGGGAGACGGCATGGTCTCATAGAAGATCGCATACCAGAAGAAAAGCTGCAAGAGAACGGGAATGTCCTGCATGACCTCGATGTAAACCGCGGCGATCTTGGAAACCAGCCAGTTTGTCGAGAGCCTGGCGATGCCGACGATCGTCCCCAGGACAACAGTAATAAGGTTCCCGACAAAGGCCACCAGCAATGTGTTCATTGTGCCCACAACAAGGGCCCGGCCGTAGCTGCTCGCCGCTGAATAGGGAATCAGGGACTCCCCGATCTCAAAAGAGGACTCCCTGTTAAGAAAGCTCCACCCGGTGGCGATGGACTGCCGCTCGAGGTTGGCAAGGACGTTGGAAACGAGGTAGTAGCCCAGAAGGCCCACTCCAAAGAGGGTAGCGATCTGAAACAGTATCGCTCGCTTCTTCGGATCGAGCCAGAACGGGACCTTTTCCGTGACAGCGGTACCGGGTTCCGCGTGCATCTGGGTCATGACCGTCTCTTACTGGAAGTGGGTCATTGATTTGGTGCGTCAGGGGCCTGGAACGGCCCGGCCCGGAAATTGCGGGCAGGGCGGGGAAAAAGGAGCACCGCCGGGGCGGTGCTCCCAGCAAACAGGAATCACCTGAACGGCGAGGCGTACATCAGGCCGCCCTCGGTCCAGAGGGCGTTAAGCCCGCGCTCCAGTCCGAGCTTCGTGTCGGGGCCCACGTTGCGATCAAAGACCTCGCCGTAGTTGCCCACCTGCTTGATGACGTTGTAGAAGCACTTGTCGTCCAGGCCCAGGGCATTGCCCATTCCGGGAGTCACGCCGAGAAGCCGTTTGATTTGGGGGTTTTCGCTCTCCAGCATCTTGTCCACATTCCTGGATGTGATGCCCAGTTCCTCGGCCTCGATCAGGGACATGGTCACCCAGTTTACTATGTCATACCACTGGTCGTCACCGTGCCTGACAACCGGGGCCAGGGGCTCCTTTGAGATGATCTCGGGCAGGAGCACATAGTCAGCCGGGTTGGGCGCCACGGAGCGTTGAGCGGCCAATTGCGAGACATCCGACGTCAAGGTATCGCAACGGCCCGCGAAAAAGGCCTTGTTGAGCTCAGAGGCCTGCTCGATGACCACCGGCTTCCAGGTGAGGCCGTTGGCGCGGAAGAAGTCCGCAGCGTTCATCTCGGTGGTGGTTCCGGGGAGCACGCAGACCGTCGCGCCGTCCAGTTCCCTGGCGCTCTTGAGGCCGAGCTTCTTCGGCACCAGGAATCCCTGTCCGTCGTAGTAGTTGACCTGAACGAAATTCAAGCCGTTCGTGGTCTCCCGGGTCAAGGTCTGGGTGGTGTTACGACAGAGCACGTCGATCTCCTTGCTCTGGAGCGCGGGCAGCCTCTGAACCGCAGTGAGGGCGGTAAATTCCACCTTGTCTGCGTCGCCAAAAACAGCCGCAGCCACGGCCCTGGCCGTATCCACGTCCAGCCCCTTCCAAACGCCCTTTTCATCCGGCATGCTGAAGCCGAAGACATCACCGTTCACTCCGGCCTTTAGAAACCCTCTCGCCTTGACAGTATCGAGAGTCTCCGCCGCACTGGCTGCGCCTGCCGTCAGGAAAAGGATAGCCGTTGCCAAAACCAGGCACAATTTCAGGGTCTTCATCATTCCCTCCTCATTGTTTTGGTTGACATTGCCCGCCCGAGGGTTTCGGACGGTTTCCATTTCGATCGCCCCTCCATCACGGAAGGGCGAATTACCTGAACTGAGTGCAGGTGCTGCAATCGGAGTGCGTGTCACAATCGGTCAGTTGTTTGGAAGTGATCTAGAGTGCCATAGGTAACACAGTCGGGGCCCGATTTTCAACACAAAAAACCGCCGTTATAACGCCCGGAAATTGATAAAACTTTTGTGTCTACGGGTCAGGGTGATACCTTTTTATGTTACCCTTTTTCCATTGCGGTCGCTATGGGGTTGATCTATACTTCCGCCCCTCGGAGTCGACTATGACGGCCCGTACCGTATCAGGCAGACGAGTAACCGGAGTATACCGTGACCTTTTTGATCTCCCTGAAGGATAAGACCCTGGCGCTGGCGCGGGACGCCTTTTCAGTGAGCTATTCCCTGT
>CAYVDE010000052.1:6631-8707 GCA_964450535.1 uncultured Desulfobacterales bacterium | reverse complement strand
AAGGATAAGACCCTGGCGCTGGCGCGGGACGCCTTTTCAGTGAGCTATTCCCTGTTCAGGATAATGATCCCCGTGCTGATCGTGGTGAAGGTGCTCAAGGAGCTCGGAGTGATACGGTACCTGGCCGTCCCCCTGGAGCCGGTCATGGGCCTTGTTGGACTGCCCGCGGAAATGGGCCTTGTCTGGGCCACGGCCATGTTGAACAACATCTACAGCTCCATCGTGGTGCTTCTCACCCTTGTGGACGACTCCCCGCTGACCACGGCCCAGGCTACGGTACTCGGCACCATGATCCTCGTCGCCCACAGCCTGCCAGTGGAACTCAAAATCGCGCAGAAATCGGGCCCGCGCCTGCTGTTTCAGGGAGTCCTGCGAATCGTTTGCGCCCTTGTCGTCGGGTGGATCCTTCACCTGGTCTACTCAGGATTTTCCTTTCACCAGGGGCCCGTAGAAATCCTTTTGAGCCCGGGCTCAGGAGCTGCACCGGAAAATGAGACCATCCCGGCCTGGGCACTGAGCCAGGCGAAAAACCTGGCGTCCATTTTCGGGATCATAGTGGGCCTTCTGCTCCTTATGAGGATCCTCGAACGGTTCCGCGTGACCGAGATCATGGACCGTGTCCTTAGACCCGTGCTTCGCCTGATGGGAATCGGTCCCAAGGCATCCACCATAGCCATCATCGGGGTGACCCTGGGAATCTCTTACGGGGGAGGGCTGATCATACGAGAGGCCCGCTCCGGGCGTATAGACAAGCGGGACGTCTTTTACTCTCTGACGCTCATGGGCCTCATCCACAGTCTCTTTGAAGACACCATGTTAATGGTCCTGGTGGGGGGGCACCTTTCCGGGCTCCTGTGGGCTAGAGCCTGCCTGGCCGTGTCGGTGGTTTCCCTGCTGGTCCGCCTGAGCGCGCGTCTTCCGGCTTCCTTTTGTGACCGATGGCTGTGGGGGGAGCCACGATAGCCCCTTGCCTTTGCCCTCAGCTTTCCTCAGGTCTGATCTGCCGCCAGTCCCAACTCCTCCATGATGCAGTCGTGAATGCGGGGACGGAATTCCCTGATCAGCTGGTTCTCCCGTGAGGGGTGCACACGGTTGGTGAGAAGAACCACCTGCACGTCCTTTTCCAGGTCCATCCAAAGGCTCGTACCGGGAAAACCCAGGTGTCCCACGCTCTGTTTGGAAAAATGACCTCCTGCAGCCGAGCCTTTGCCGGAAGGCATGTCCCACCCAAGGGCACGTCCGCATCCCGGTATCTCGCTCTGCCGTTGAAAAAACGCCCGGACCGTTCCTTCCCGAAAAAGGTCGTCTCTATTACCAAGCACGTGGTCCCTGAGAAGGCAGGCCAGAGTGAAGACCTCCCCGGCGGTTCCAAAGAGCCCGGCATGGCCTGAGTAGCCGCCCATGGCAAAGGCGTTCTCGTCATGAACCTCCCCCTGCAGGGTGTGCCCCCGCCAGGAACAGTGCTCTGTGGCTGCAAAAACTTCTCTTGGAAAGCCGGAAGCCCTTGCCGTTCTGAATAGAAAAGTCTTCTTGAGACGCAGGGGTTCAAAAAAAAGGGACTCCACATACTCCCCCATCTTCAGCCCGGCGGCTTCTTCCACGACCCACTCCAGGAGCATGAATCCCAGATCGCTGTAAATCGCCCCTTTCCCGGGTGCATAGGCCGGAGGTTCGTTAAGGATCCATGCGCGGCACAGCGATTTGCGCTCCTCAGGCACCACATCCTCCAACCGCCTGTAGTAATCCCGCCAACCAGGAAATCCGGCGGCGTGGCAGAGCAGGAGCCGTGGCGTGATTCCTGCCTTGTCATCGGGAAAGGTGCCGGGAAGGATCTCTGCAATGGGCCTGTCGAGGTCGATACGTTCCTGGTCCACCAGGCGCATCATGGCCAAAGTGGTCACAAGAGGCTTGGTAAGGGAGCCCAGGTCGTAAATCGTCTCTTCGTCAACCTCTCTACCGGATGGCTCAAGGGACCGGCGACCGGCTTGGGCGGAAAACACAACTTCCCCGTTAACCCCCGCCACCAGCGCAGCGCCCGGAAAAACGCCCTCCAGTACACCCGCATCGAGTTCACTC
>CAYVDE010000052.1:5145-6531 GCA_964450535.1 uncultured Desulfobacterales bacterium | reverse complement strand
GATCAGGATCCGGCGAAAAGACAAGCAAAGACCTTCGCGTCGTTGAGGACATCACTCAAAAGGCAGAACTCGTTCGCCTGGTGGGCAGTGTCCTGGGCGGTCATCCAGACGGCGGCGGGCAGGCCCGCCTTTCGAAACAGGGCCGCCACCGTCCCTCCTCCAATGCCCGCAGGCATTGCCCGCCTGCCGGTCACCCTTCTCACCGCCCTCTGAAGGGCCTTGACAACCGGCGAATCAGCAGGTGTCGGTTCGGCCGCTTCCTGCATATACACAGCGTCCACGCCCACCTGCAGCCCCAGTTCCGATACAACCGCATCAGCCATGTCCCGGACCGCCTGAACGATTTGGTCCAAGGGGTATTGCGGGAGCACACGGCAGTCCATATAGAATACGTCCACCCCCGGCGAAGTGTTGACGTTGGGCACGTTGGACTCGATCTTTGTGGGGACAAAGGTGGAGCCGGGGGGGTGAAACAGGGGGTCTACCTCACCGAACATTTTGCCCAGCTCATCATCGAGTGCAATGATGAGTCTTGCGGCACCATAGAGGGTGTTTCGCCCCTTCTGGGGTGTGCTCGCATGGCATTGTTTTCCCTTGAGTGTGAATCGCAGCCACAGGACCGATTTCTCGGCCACCTCGATCATGGTGCCCTCCTCGTTCCCCGCATCGGGCACGACGATGAGGTCTTCCGGGGAAAAAAGCTCCATCCGGTGGTCCAGGAGGTAAGACAGGCCGTAGCGGTTCCCTGTCTCCTCGTCTGCAACCATTGCAAGCCCCAGGGGCCGGCCGAAAGGAACTTCCGCCTCCCGCAACGCCCTCACCGCCAGAAGGGAGCTGACAATAGCGTGCTGGTCGTCTTCAACCCCACGGCCGTAGAGACGGTCACCGTCCACTACGAGCCGGAACGGGTCCCCTTTCCACAGGGTCGGATCACCGCCCGGCACCACATCCATGTGGCTCAGGACCCAGATGCCCTGACCCCTTTCCCCTTCCTTCCAGCGTGCCACGATGTTGGGGCGGTATCCGCCGGCCGCACCTTCTTCAGGCGCCATTATCTCCTCCAGGGAGTCAGGGCCCAGGATCTCAATCTCCTGCATGAGGAAGGCCGCCTTTTCGTGCTCACCCGTGCCTCCGTTTGCCGGGCCGAGCGCCACCCTTCTGGTAAGCTCTCCCTGAAGCCTGATTACCTCGTCACGGTAACCGTCTATGATCTCGAATACTTTATGCAGTTCGTCCATGGAAAACCCTAATGGCCGATATATCAGCCTCCCCTCTTAATGAAAATACCAACAAGCGGGGATAACGGCGTATCAGTATCTATATGAAAAATAATTTTGGAGCTCAAAGGCCGGAAAGACGTGCAATCTCACCCATCATCCGGTCCAG
>CAYVDE010000052.1:0-5045 GCA_964450535.1 uncultured Desulfobacterales bacterium | reverse complement strand
AATGCGGCGAAGCGATCTCCGGCTTTCCAGCGGACGTCGCCGGTTCAAGGGAATTCCGCCCAGGGAGGAGAGAATCCACCCAAAGGGAGCGAACCTGAAAAGCTCCGCCTTGGCCACATAGTAAAGAGGTTGAGGTACGGTGAATCCCAGAATGGGGATGTCTTCCCATCGCTGGTGCTTGGCGAGAAGAACGAAAGAGTTCCCCTCGGGCAGATTCTCCAGGCCGTGCGCTCGAATCCGGAAAAACAGCGATAGGAAGGCCCTCGCCGCCGGTCGCAGCTTCAGGAGCGCTTCATCCCTGCGTTTGGCCGGTTCTGCCGGTATGGACACCTTCTCGATCCGCCGTAACAGCACTGGGCCTCCGTGCCGGCCGGGAGAATCCGTGCAGCTATTCCACGGTCACGCTCTTGGCGAGGTTTCTGGGTTTGTCAATGTCCCGGTTCAGGAACCTGGCGCAGTGGTATGCCAGGAGTTGACAGGGCACCACCGTAAGGATGGGATAGAGATAGTCCAGGGTTGGAGGGATCTCGATCACCTCGTCGGCCAGATCTCTGATCTTGTCATCGCCCTTTGTGGCGATAGCTATTATCGGCCCTCTCCTGCTCTTGATCTCCTGGATGTTGTTGATCATCTTTTCATACATGGCATCCGAGGGCACAATGGCCACAGTAGGCGTATCCCGGCTTATCAGTGCAATGGGCCCGTGTTTCATCTCGCCCGCAGGATATCCCTCGGCGTGAATATAAGATACTTCCTTGAGTTTGAGCGCCCCTTCCATGGCAATGGGGTACTGGAACTTCCTCCCCAGGAAGAGCCAGTTCCCGCACCGGTAATACTTTTCCGCAATGGCCTGTATGTGGTTGTCCTGGCTCAGCACCTGAGTCACGAGCTCGGGCAGGTTGGAAAGGGCCTTGATCGCAGTCACGCCCTGGGTCAGGGAAAGCTTCTGGTGCCGCCCTAGGAGCAGGGCAAGCAGGGTCAGAATCGTCAGTTGGGAAATAAATATCTTGGTGGAAGCCACGCCGATCTCCGGCCCGGCATGGTTGTAAATCCCCGCCTCGGTCTCCCTGCTGATGGAACTCCCCACCACGTTGACAATACCAAGGAGCTGTGCGCCCTTACGGCGGGCCTCCCTGATCGCCGCCAGTGTGTCGGCGGTCTCTCCGGACTGGCTGATTGCGATGATAAAGGTATTCGGAGAAAAGTTGAGCTTGCGGTAGCGAAACTCCGAGGCCAGTTCCACCTCTACGTCTATCTCGGTCAATTCTTCGAAAATGTACCGGCCCACGCTGCCGGCGTAATACGATGTCCCGCAGGCGACAATAACAATATGACGGGATTCCTTCAGTTTTTCCCAAACGGGCATGATGCCCCCCAGTTTGGGGACCCCTTCTCCCGGTTCAACCCTCCCTCGAATGGCGTTGCGGATCGTCTCCGGCTGCTCGAATATTTCCTTGAGCATGAAGTGCGGAAAACCGTTGAGCTCAGCGTCCTCCGGCATCCACTCAACCGTCTCCGTGTCCCGCTGTATGGTCTTGGCCTGTGCCGTAGATATGGAAAAGCCCTCCCCCGTAAGAAGCGCCATCTCATTGTCGTTCAGATGAACCACCTTGTTGGTGTACCGCACCATGGCGGAGACATCCGATGCGGCAAAGAATCCGTCGTCGCCCACGCCGATGATCAGTGGACTCCCCCGCCGCGCAACCGCCAGCTGTCCAGGGGCATGACGGTGGACCACGGCCAGGCCGAATGTCCCTTCCAACTCGCCCATGGTCCGGCGGACCGCCTCGGCCAAGTCCCCGTTGAAAAATTTCGAGATCAAATGGGCGAGGACCTCAGTGTCCGTATCCGATCGGAAGGAGACCCCCTCCTTTATGAGCCGTTTCTTGATCTGCAGGTAATTCTCGATAATGCCGTTGTGCACCACGAAGACATTCTCTTTCGAGTCGGTCTGTGGATGGGCGTTGGTCTCATTGGGTTCCCCGTGTGTGGCCCATCGAGTGTGGGCGATCCCGGAAGTCCCTTCAATCTCTACTCCCTGAATCTTGTGCTCCAGTTCAACGATCTTGCCTGCGGTGCGATGCCAGTCGATATGATCACCGTGCTGTACCGCGATACCCGCAGAGTCGTATCCACGATACTCGAGCCTCTTCAATCCCTCGATAAGTATCGGCTGGGCCTTTTCGGTCCCTGTATAGCAAATAATGCCGCACATTATTGCAACCTCCTGTTGTACGGGCTCTACTCTAAACCCTCTTTTCTTCCATGCCCGGTGAAAACAAGAAGTCCCGTTCTCATTGTGACAATAAAGAGGATTGATCCATGTTTACGAAAGGCAAAGGGTCCCCGGCATAAACCTTAAGAACCGTAGTAATGCTCCAGTATATACCGGACAAGGCTTCTCGATCGTATTCCCAGCTTCTCTCCATGGACGGCAAGGACCGTGAGACTGATGGGCTGGCGGCCGTCACGGGGGAGCGCATAGGCACTCAACCAATCCAGCCTGTACCGGCCCTCCCGGTCGTTGATGGAACCGGTCTTCCCTCCGATCCCCAGTTCCTGAAACGCCTTCTTGTTTCGGAGGGTTCGAAATGATTCCCTGGCGGTGCCGTGCACGATGGTGTCCTCCATCAGGCCCATCATTTCCAGCGCAGTTGTCTCCATAATAGGCTGCGCAAGGGGCTCAATGCCTGCTGTGTAGACCGGCTTCCCTTGGGCGTCTCTGATCCTTCGAATCATCCATGGGGTCATCATGGTGCCCCTGTTTGCCACTGCAGCCGCAATCATGCACGCATGTACCGGAGAAATCAATGTATCCTTATTAAACCCGGTGGCGATCTCTGCAAGGCCGAAATCGTCCGACGGGACTTCTATGTAGCTCGGCCTCAGGGGAAGTTCAAACGGGATGGGTTCATTGAACAGGAATTTTCGGGCATAGTCATCCAGAAGGTGTTCTCCCAGGTGATAAATTCCGATCTTGCCGAAAACAGGATTTATGGAGCTGGAAAACGCTCTTTGAAAAGTGATTTCGTGGGTGTACGGTCCCTTGTCGACCATGTTCCCGAGCTGATTCCGATAAAGAGTGTACCTGCGCCCCCGGTAAGTGAGCAACTTTTCAGGCCGGAAGCCCTTGGCCTCGATGGCGGCGGCCGCGGCCACTATTTTTATCAGGCTTGCCGCGGGGTAGTCGCTGCGAAGACAGAGGTTCTCCCTCGGATTAGGTTCACCGTCCTCGTAGCTGACCATGGCCAGGATCCGCCCGTCAACGGGGCTCATGGCCACCACAGCCGCCTGGTGAGTAAGAGATCGCCTGAGAAGGTTAACCACATAGGCCTGAAGACCTGGATCCAGGGTCGTCTCAATTAAGAGATCACGACCGTCGGCCTCCACCGTGAACGAGGTGACATCCCCGAACATCCCGGGGCTGAGAGGTCCCAGGATTTCGGGCAGGTCCTGGCGGACGAGCCTGTAGGGCCTCTCATCTTCTTCCTCTGCAACTGTCACGGATCCGGACGGACCCGGCGGCCTCACATTGAGGTGGGCGAATATCCATGGCCCCGAAAGAACGACAACCGAAAGGAGAGAAAAAAACAGGACACCATAGAGGCAGAGCACGGGCAGCCTGGACCGAAGGTATCTCCTTCGGGATATCCGCTGTAGTTGGCGCTGATAATCCCGCCAGTTTTTCCCGGAAGCGACGTCTGGACTGATCATAAGGATTCCGGATAAATACGTTGTATTCCTCCCATAAACGGTCGAAGCACCTCAGGAATAACCACACTGCCATCCGCCTGCTGGTAGATCTCGAGAATCGCTACAACGGTCCGCCCCACTGCCAGCCCGGATCCGTTCAGGGTGTGGGCCAGCACAGTACCGCTCTCGCCCTTGCGTTTAAACCTGATCCCGGCGCGCCTGGCCTGAAAATCACAGAAATTGCTGCACGAAGAGATTTCCCTGTACAGGCCCTGTCCCGGCAGCCACACCTCCAGGTCGTAGGTCTTGGCGGCTGAAAAACCCAGGTCTCCGGTACAGAGGGTCACTACACGGTACGGCAATTCCAGCCGCTTTAGAATATCCTCGGCATCCAGGGTCAATGCCTCGAGCTCGTCCCAGGAATCCTCCGGGCGCGTGAATTTTACCAGTTCAACCTTATTGAACTGATGCTGCCTGATCAAACCTCTCGTGTCCTTTCCGTGGGACCCGGCCTCGGAACGAAAACACGGGGTGTAGGCGGTATAGAATATCGGCAGGCGCTCCTCCTCGAGTATCTCTTCCCGGTGTATGTTGGTAACCGGCACTTCAGCCGTGGGGATCAGGTAATAATTCCACCCCTGGACCTTGAACAGATCGTCCTCGAACTTGGGGAGTTGACCTGTTCCTGTCATGCTGTCGGCGTTCACCATAAATGGAGGAAGTATCTCAGTGTAACCGTGCTCAAGGGTGTGGACCTCCAGCATAAAATTGATCAATGCCCGCTCCAGGCGGGCACCGGCGCCACGATAAAGGGCAAACCTCGAGCCCGCGATCTTGGCGGCGCGCGGAAAATCCAGAATACCCAGCTTTTCCCCTATCTCCCAGTGGGGAAGGACCTCGAAATCACGCTCCGGGATGTCGCCCCATGTCCGGACTACTGTATTGGCGCTCTCGTCGCGGCCGACCGGAACTGACTCGTGCGGAAGGTTCGGAATCTCATACAGGACAGGATTGAACCCCTCCTGAATACCTGCAAGCCGCTCTTCCTTCTCCTTGATCTCAGCAGAGACCTTTTTCATGCCGTCGATAATATCTGTAGCATCTTCGCCGCTTCGTTTTTTTTGGGCAACGTCCTGGCTTGCGGTGTTTCGCCGGTGTCGGAGTTCTTCGAGATCCCGCAGGATAATCCGCCTCTCCTCATCCAGTCGCTCAAAGGCCGTGAGGTCGAGGTCAACACCACGGTTCCTCAAAGCCTCCTTGACTTCGGCCAAATGGGATCTTAGAAATTTGATGTCCAGCATGCTTGATTATACTCCTTAAGTGCAACCTTTATTATACACCGGGAGGCGTCC
>CAYVDE010000051.1:12497-19992 GCA_964450535.1 uncultured Desulfobacterales bacterium | reverse complement strand
ACGGTATCTCCTTATAGGCACTGGAGATACCCCTAGCATAACTCTGTTGCAGGCGGCAGCATAAAATGACGAATTTCGGAAAATTTTTTTACCCCCTGAATACGTACGACGGTTTTACGGTGCAAACCATTTGGAGTTGCCAAAGACATTGCGTCAGTACATTCTGCTAAATGGAGAACCAGTTGTTGAACTCGATTTTTCAGCCCTCCACATCCGTATATTTTACCACATGCAAGGCATCGACTACCGGGAGGATCCCTACCGAGCGATTTGCGACAGACCCGATGAACGGAGAATCTACAAACTGGTTCAACTCATCGCCATCAACGCCGAGGATGAGAAAAACGCCGTCATGGCCATTAGAGAACAACTTCGCAAAAACGGCATCTGGGAGGAACTGACCGACGAACGGATTCTGAAACGTCTGAGACGATTCAAAGAGGGACATCCTGCCATTGGCAAATACCTGAATGCCGGAATCGGTCTTACACTACAGAACCTGGACGGAAAGATTACGGACAGGGTTCTGACGGTCATGACAGGAGAGGGGATTCCCTGCCTGCCGGTGCACGACAGCTACATCGTGCCACGACCACATAGAGCCCTTCTCGAAGAGGTCATGAGCCAGGCATATGAGGAGGTCATGGGGTTTCTACCTGTGATCAAGTGAGGTGCAAAGAGTTCATTGAAGAGGGGAGGTGATAGCAACAACAGGGGTCTTCAGATAAAGCGGTGATGGCGGCTTTGCAGACCCCGCGTTTTCAGCCATCATGAAAAGCCCGAAAACTTCTGGGCCTGACGAGGTGGTCTCGTCAGCGGATTAGAATAAGGAGGTTCATTCACAATGAACAAGGAGAATGCCTATGTAGAGAAAAAATATCTGACCCAGCAGGAGGTCGCAGCTTTATTTCGCGTCAAACCCGGCACCGTCAAAAACTGGAGGGACGCGGGGTATCTGGATTTCTTTCAGGTCGCCGGGTCATCGAGGGTGCTATACCCCGCAGACACTATCAATCAGTTTGAAAGAGCACACACCAAGAAGGCGAAGGTCATTGATTTCAAGAGACCCGAGCCGGTGAGGATTGGCAATGGTGGCAAAGATGATATGCTTGCAGTTCAGCGCGACCACATGTGATTATCTATATGCATCACTCCGATGCCTTATTACGGAGACATCAACTTCTTGATTCCTGTCGTCGATTTTATAAATGACCCTGTATTCGCCAACTCTTATACGCCAAAGGTGGCTGGGACCTAGCAGTTTTTTGCAACCTCGGGGTCGTGGATTATCAGCAAGAGTTTGAATCCTGTCTAATATACGAGCAGCGATGTTTATCGGTAGTCCTTGCAGTTCTCGACGCGCTGATCTGGCAAAGGTGACTTGATAGCTGAACATCTATTGTTTACCAAGTATCCGGTTCCGGACCTGTTCGAGCGTTTCTCGTGGATCTTTCTCCCTGTTTTTTGTCAACAAAGTATCGTAGAAATCTTCCCAAAGGTCCCGGTGCCTTTTCAAGTCAATTACAACCGCCTTTTTCTCATTTCCTTCATCCACAAGAAAACTAATCCCCTTAACTTTGTTATGCCGGCTGGAATCAGCTAACATTTATGCAATCTCCCTTCAGGTATTGGATATCGGAAGTCCATCCAAAAGCCTGCTTCTAATGGCCCCTGCTTCTGATAAAAAAGTATACGGAAAACCTATGCACCTGGTCAAGAAAAACAAAACGGACTGGCCTGCAAGCAGGTTGTGAAAAACGTCGCAAAACGAATGGTGGGGCGGAATTAAGCCCAATTTAAGCCCATCAAGAAAAAAGGGGTTAGCCGGAAACCAGCTAACCCCTTGAATTTGTTGGTAGCGGGGGGCGGATTCGAACCACCGACCTTCGGGTTATGAGCCCGACGAGCTACCTGACTGCTCCACCCCGCGACAGAATAGAGTAATATAGCAGCGGTCTAGCGGTTCGTCAACCCATATTTTGACCCATATTTTGAGAAAGATACTCGAAGCCTGTTCTCCTACATCCGGGGAAGTCTGATCACAAAGGTCGCACCCCTTCCCGGCCGGTTCACAGCTGTGATCTCGCCACCGTGGGCCTGGATGATCTTGTAGGATATGGCCAGGCCCAGCCCCGAACCCCTCTCGCGGGTGGTGAAGAATGGTTCGAAGATGTGCTGGATGTCTTCGTCCGAAATGCCTCGGCCCTGGTCGCTGATTTGTATTTCCACCCCGTGGGGAATGCGCTTTGAACTGATTGAGATAACCCCTTCTCCGCCCATGGCCTCGATCCCGTTGGTTATAATATTTATGAAAACCTGCTTCAGCTTGTCGGGATCGCAGATTATCTCATCAAGGTCCGGAGCGAGGTCTTCCCTGAAAGCACAGTTTTCAGGAGGGTATGCGGCACTCATCACCTTGACTACGTCCCTGAGGACTGAGTTCACATCAGCCTGGCGGCGCACAAGCCGGTATTCCTTTGTGAAGTCCCCGAGCGTCCCGACCAGCCGCTCCAGCCTGGCCACCTCCTCCAGGATCATATCGAGCTTGGGGAGTATCCGGTCATCCTCCAGGGTGTTTCGAATCTGACTGGTAAATCCACCGATTATCATAAGCGGATTCTTGAGCTCGTGAACCACATGGGCCACTGCCTCACCCACCGCGGCGAGCCGTTCGGACTGGAGGAGCTTTTTTTCCAGACGCTTGCGATCCGTAATGTCCCGGATTATGGCGGTAATGGTCACACCAGATTCCATTTCCAGGAAAGAAAGGCTGAGCTCCACCGGTATCTCCTCGCCGTCCTTGCGGAGCCCTGTGAGGCTTATGGTCCGTCCCACCAGCGAGCCTTCGCGTTTTTCCAGGAATCGCCGCACATAACGGCTGTGGTCCCCATACTTGGCTGGAATCAGTATCCCCAGGTCCTGGCCCAGGACCTCGTCGCGTGAGTAGCCGAAGATCCGTTCGGCCTCGTCGTTGAAAAGGGTGATGCGGTGGCTCTCGTCAATGCTCAAAACGGCATTCGTGGCCGTGTCCAGGATGGCGCGGAATCGTTTCTGTGAGGCTCGAAGTTCTTCTATGAGGGTTCGATACCTGGTCTCGTCCCTGGCGATCTCCATGAAATACCTTACCTGTTCTTCACCGGGGACACGTATGGGATACATAATGAGGGACAGCTCCCGTTGCCGGCCCTCAGCATCCACGTGCCGGTAGCTCGTCTCCACCATGGTCTCGGTCTTAATGGCCCGGCTCAGAGGGCACGCGCTGCTCTCCCCCCGGTAGCAGGGGGCCCCACACTCCTCCTTGATCTCGAAACACCGGCGTCCCAGCACCCTCGCCTTTTCCAGCCCGTAACGATCAAGCATGATTCGGTTGACGTTATGGACCTTGAAGTCCCGGTCAAGCACCATTATCTCTTCGCTGATACCGTCGAAGACATTGTTCAGAAACAGGTTCTCGATCTGAAGCTCTTCGAGCCGTCTCTCCATACGGGAAAGCTTGGCCTGAAGCCCCTCGATCCGGTCCTCTCCGGTGGTCCGGCTTTCATCGTCCATGGCTCTCCCCTATACCCGGCGTGTAAAAAACATACTCAGCCGACAGGACGGCGAACATGTCCTCGACCCCCTCCCGAACGGCCCTATAAAGCTGTTGAAGGCTTTGAGCCCGGGACAGGGCGTAACGGTAACCGCCTTCGTTGTAAAGGTGCCCGTCTATTGGAAAAAGGACCTGGTCTATGGGGCCGTACCAGTTTACATTAAGGGTCTGTTTGAGGACTGATACCTTGCGATAGAGGTCCCGAATCGCCCCCGTTCGAAGAAGGGGGCTCACCTGGTTGATCATGCAGTCCACCAGCCCGGCCAGATAATATACATCCCGCATGCTCTCCTCATTCTCTTTGTGAAGGTAGAGCCCGCGTACGGTGCAGCCCATGCTTCCCCTGAGCACGAAGTGGGGCGGAAGACCGGGCACACCGGGCAGACCGTCCCGCAGGTTCTCGCCCCGGCGCTTCTCCAGGCGTTTGGACTCGGATCGTCGCATCAGCACGAAATCAGAGCTGTCCCAGCAGGCCCGCCTGAACTCCAAGGGACGGCACGTAATGATGTTGTCGGGCGGTCGTCTGCGCCTCTCTTCCAGGTCAATGATTCTAGCCACGGCTCGATCCCCATTACCATGAGACTATCCTTGAAGCCCCGCCATTGCTCAAGGCCTGGGATGATGTTTTTCGTGCAGGCGCTTCAGGTGCTCACGAGTAACATGGGTGTAAATCTGGGTGGTGCTGATATCCTCGTGCCCCAGCATTATCTGGACCGACCGCAGATCCGCACCACCCTCCAGCAGGTGACTGGCAAAGGCGTGCCTCAATCCATGAGGCGTAATGGGGCCGCGAATTCCGCCGGTCCGTCCGTACCGCTTGATGAGCTTCCAGAACCCCTGGCGTGTGAGTGGCCGCCCGCGGGAGTTCAAGAAGACAAACGCCGAGGTTCGGCGGCCCAAAAGAGCGACACGCCCGCCGTAGAGGTATTGCTGCAAGGCTTCCCTGGCCTTGTCTCCCATGGGCACGACGCGCTCCTTGGATCCCTTTCCGATAATACGGACGAAACCGGCCTCCAGGTTCAGGCTCTGAAGCCGCAGGCCGGTGAGTTCTGAAACCCTCAGGCCTGTGGCATATAACAGTTCCAGCATGGCCCGGTCCCGCGCCCCTGCCGGAGTTACGGGGTCCGGCTGCTTCAGGAGTTGGTCCACCTCTTCCGGAGACATTATCCCTGGAAGCCTGATAGGCAGTTTGGGCGTCTCCACGAGCCTGGCCGGAGTCGTGGCAATCACCCCCTCCGAGACCATGAACCGGAAGAACATGCGGACGGATGAAAGGGCTCGGGCGGAGCTTCGAGTCGAAAGCCTTCCCTTAAGGCTTCCCATAAATGCTGAGACGTCCTCCGGCGACGTCTCAGCGGGGGTAAGTCCCAACTCATCGAGAAACCGGAGAAATCTAACCAGGTCCCGGCTGTAGGCCTGAATCGTGTTAAGGGCCAGTCCCCTTTCCACCCTGAGGTGCGCTATGAACTGGTCCAGAAGGTCATGGGTGTTTGTCATCTCGGTGATGAGCCTCCCTGAAGAAACGCGGAAGGGCCGGACAGGCGGACGGACAATCAGTTTTCCAGGAAATGGCCGGCACGGGTCAGTATTCTTGGTCCGTTTTTTTCGACAACGACCATCTCCTCAAGGCGAACTCCTCCTTTACCCGGCAGATAGATGCCCGGTTCCACCGTCACCACGTGACCCCGTCGCAGCTTCACTGGCCTTCGGGGTGCCAGGCGGGGGCCTTCGTGTCCCGCCAGGCCCACACCATGACCCAGGGAGTGACCGAAATAATCACCATAACCGGCTTCACGGATTATCTCACGGGCCACACGGTCCGGCCAAGTGGTTTCAACACCGGGCCTAATAGCTTCCAGCGCGGCGAGTTGCGCCTTTCGAACGGTCCTGTAAACCGCCTGAAACGGTTTCATCAAAACGGCGTTCCCAGGGAACACGGTCCGGGTCATGTCACAGCAATAGCCGTCCAGGCGAACGCCCACGTCCACAACAACCGGCTCACCCGGGCGAATCTCCCGGTCCGAAGGAACGGCGTGGGGCAGGGCGCCGTTGGGGCCGGAGGCGACAATGGGATCAAAAGCCATGCAGTCAGCCCCGCCTTCCCTGGCAAGCCCCATGATCTGCCAGGCGATATCCTTTTCAGTGCGCCCTGGCCGCATCCCGGGTATGACCTCGTCCAGGACGGACACCATCAGATCGGAGGCCCGCTCCATGGCCTCGATCTCCTCAGGTGCCTTGATCTCCCGCAAGCTCTCCACAAGTCCCTTCACCGGAAGGAGTTTCACCCTCTCACTCATCGCCTTGAGCGCGCGGGACGCGCGCCGATGAAGCCCCCAGGTTAGGTAGACAGGATCAAAGCCCAGCTTGTGCGTGCCGAGACGCTTCAGCAGATCGGGCAGGCACTCCACAAAATCCCGGGAGATAGTCACCACCTCGGTGTCCACGACCTGCTCCTCAGCTTCGGTTGTGTACCGGGAGTCCGTGACCAGCATTGCGTGATCACGAGTGACCATGAGGTAGCCGGACGTCTCGCCTGGTTGAACGTCCCCGGCCCTGAATCCGCACAGATAGCGCCGGTTCTCGGGTCTGACAACCCACAGGGTGTCAACCGCTCGAGCGTCGAGGCGGCGCCTCAGCTCAGCAAGGTTTTTACGGTGAAAAGTCTTGTCCATGTCACTCTCTTGTCATGATTTTCGAAGCAGGTGCGCTCAACTGAAACAAATTATACCAGAAGACCGCGAAGCACGCCATTGCTCCTTTTCACCTACAACGACACCGCACAGGACGGTTCAACCGCTATCGGGGAGATTTCGGTTTCCTGTTGCAACACGGCTAGAATTGAAAGTGCAGTCCCAGCCCCAGGCTCTTCCCTGTGGAGTAAATCCCCAGGTGATCCGGAAGACTCTCTAAAAAGCCCTTTTTTACATTTTCATTGTAACGATGAGCGCAGTTCACCGCGCTGTAGATGTTCCCGCTGTAAAAACTCAACCCCAAAAACCCCAGGACCCCTCCGAGCACTTCCTGGTCGTTATCAAAGGCCTCGTAAGCGGCCCAGGCAAACGCCCCGTTGATAATGAGTGAGACGGCCGCGTCATGATACCTCCCGCAGTAAGCATGCCCAAGACCGGGAAGTACCCCCGCCATTACGCCGGCTGCAGCCGGAGACTTGCGAGGCAGGGACAACCCTTCCAGGGACTTGTCGGCCATACTGAGAGCTATGTCCCTCAGAGAGCTGTCTTTCCCCACACTGCCGAATGTCCGGGAAGCCTCATGCCACTCTCCAGCCTCCATGTGCGCCAAGCCCATTCGATACCGTGCTTCCTCGGCGGCTTCAGTCTGCGGATACTCGGCCAGCACGCGCCGGAAGTAATACGCAGCCTCCCCGCCGTCTCCCTGAAGCCGATAGGATTCACCTATCAGGAACAAGGCCTTGCCGCTCAAAGGAAGATGCTTGTAAGACTCATGCACCTCCCAGAGGATCCTGCGGGCCCGCTCGAAACTCCGCAGTTTGAAATAGCACCAACCGGTCATGTAGCGTGCCTCGGGCACACGGGGGTCGTCCGGAAAGAAATAGGTGAGGCGCTCCAGCTCCTGGGCGGCACGATCATACTCCTCCCGCTCCATATAGTGGCTCACGAACTCCATCTGCTTTTCGCTGTCCAAAACGATCCGGGTGGCACAGGCCACAGAAGGATATACCAGGGCCGCTACAACCGGAAGCAGGGTCCACATCAGGGCTGCTCGCTTCATTGTTTCCTCCCGGCGGATCCAGGCCGGCCATGGCCCGGCTACAGTAAACCGCCCACCTAACCCACAAGAAACACGCAACAATGTTCCATTTCTTCATTGAGAAGTAGCCGAGGCGTCCTCTTAAGTCAAGGGGCAAACCCCGAGGCCCAGTTGCTC
>CAYVDE010000051.1:0-12397 GCA_964450535.1 uncultured Desulfobacterales bacterium | reverse complement strand
CTCCAGGGTCTTGTTGACAACCCGTGGCCCAGTTGATAGGTACTCATCAGGATTGATAAACTCTGTGGCTTTTCCTGAGTCCACCAAAGGCCGGCCTTCAAAGCGCCGGCCGAGGTTTTAGGGGAGGCGGCGGCACAAGAACCGCGCCTTTTTGAAGAGCATGACTTCAGAGGTTTTATGACCCTCGGAAAGACCGTTGAATATATTGATCAAGGGAAATTCGTCTGCACACTGTGCCTGGAGGACAAGAGCGGAAGGCTTCACCTGCTCACCACCCAGAATCGCCAGGTGAATGTCTCTGTCAAGCGCGTGCTCCTCATCTCGAGCCGGCCCCTTGACGACCCCTCAAGACCCAGGGAGGACCTGCTAGCCCGCCTCCGCCGGGCCGAGGAACGTCGGAACCTACTCGCGAGGGAGGTGCGCGTCCACGAACTCTGGGAGCTCATTCATGACGAAAACGAGAGCTTCGACTACCGTTACCTGGCTGAACTCTGCTTCGGAGAAGGCGTGAACGACGACCACGTCTCAGCGGTTGTGAGGGCGCTTTTTGAGGACAAGCTCCACTTCAAGCTCAAAGACGGACGCTTTCTGCCCAACACGCCCGAGCGGATTGAAGAGATCGTTCGCCGGCGTGATGAGGAGGCCCGGCTGGAACGACTGCTTAGCGATGGCTCAGAATGGCTCCGGCGCCGCCTGGAAGGAGAGCCGGCCGGGGAACCGGAATGCGTCGACGAGGTGGTTCGCCTCCTCTGCTCCCTGGCCCTCTACGGCAATGATTTCCCGGATTACAAGCACGCCCGGGAGTTGATGTCGCGGGGAGGCTATTCGGATCCCCGTGTGGCCCGCAAACTATTGATAAAACTCGGGATATGGGACGAAGACGAGGACCTGGACCTCCTGCGGCTGCAGATTCGCACGGAATTCAGCCATGAACAGGTCACTGCATCAGAGGCCCTTAAAGATACCCCTGTCGACACAAAAACAAGGGAAGACCTTCGCCACTTGGATGCCCTGACCATCGACGGCCCGGGCACCCGGGACTTTGACGACGCCTTGAGCCTGGAGATGGGTGACGGGGAGTTTGTGGTGGGTGTCCACATCGCCGATGTGGCCGGTTCAATACCCCTGGACTCGCCCATTGAACAGGAAGCCTGCCATAGAGGCGTGTCTCTCTACCTGCCTCGAAAACAGGTCCACATGCTTCCGCCCTCTCTCTCCCAGGACACCCTAAGCCTTGTGGAAGGATTTGACCGGCCGGCCATAAGCCTGCTCTGCCGGATGGACGACAAAGGGGAGGTCCTTGATTTCCGCTTCACGCCCAGCCTCATCCGGGTGAAGAGACAGCTCACCTACGACCATGTGAACAATCAGTACCGAAACGACCCGTTGCTTCTCCGAATGCACGGCCTTGCCACCGCCTTTCAGCAGGCGAGAGTCGACAAAGGGGCGCTCATACTTTCGACACCGGAGCCGGTGATACACGTTAACAATGAGGGAGCGGTATCCATTTACCTGGTCGAGCAGGACACTCCGGCCCGGATGCTCGTGGCCGAGTTCATGATTCTCTACAACTGGTTGACCGCCCGGTTCTGCCGGGACCGGAGCATTCCCATCCTCTACCGCGCACAGGACGAACCCACCGAGCGGCTGAAAAAGGAGGAAATGGACCCTCTGTTCTTCGTCTTTATGCAGCGGCGGAAGCTGCAGCCCATGACCCTGGACACGAAACCGTCTTCCCATGCCGGCCTGGGGCTGGAAGAATACACAAATGTGACTTCTCCCATCCGGCGCTACCTGGACCTTGTGACCCAACGCCAGATTCGAAGCACACTTCTGGGGGAGCCGCCCCCCTATGACGCAGAAACACTGGACAAGGTCCGCATCAACGTGGAGACAGGCCTGAAGGATCTTGCCACGGTAAGGAGAAACAGGACCCGTTACTGGATTCAGAAGTACCTGCGAAGGAACAGGACCCGGCCGTTCGAGGCACTTGTGTTGTGGTCCACCCGCAACAGGCACCGGATCCTGCTAACCGAGGTCATGCTGGTTACTGATCTTAGGCGGAAAAACGGCCGGGACCTGGAGCCGGGCAGCAGAATCCGGGTGGCTGTGGAGAAAAGCGATCCATGGGAGGACGTACTGATATTGAGCCTCGTGGATGAGGCGGCTTAACGCCTTGTATCTCAGGAATCATTTTCTAAGTCAAAGGCCCCGTCGTATATGAGACGCCCTGTGTCGTCGTACACCACCACCCGAATCGATTCCGGGTCCCCGCCCGCGGGACGGCTGTCGAACTGTCCGCGAATGGGCTTGAACCTCTGGATGATAAAAGGCTGTCCAACCCGGTAGCCGGCAGGCATTCCTTCTTCCGCTTCTCCCCTGGGGTAAACTTTCCACCTCTTTCTTCCACCGTCGTCCCATGATGCCAGGATGTGGATGTACCCGCTCACCGGCTCCTCGCCTCCGGCGACGTTCACAAGGTTGAACGCCACCTTGACACCGCCTCCCTCCTTTTTGATGCTCATGCGCTCGATGTCCACAAGGCCCTGCACCGGCTCAACAGGTGCGGGCTTGTCTTCCTCGACCGTCTCCTCCTCTTCCACTTGAGTCTGGGATGCGGCGTTCCCTTGAAGGCCTTTTTCGATTTCCAGCGAAGCGATATAGCCGTCCAGCAGGGCCACATGCTGCTGAAACTTGAATAAAGAGCGCTCTGCACGGGCGAGTTCGAGCTCGAGCTCAACAATCCTCGCCTTTTGTGCCTCAGTCTCCCGCTTCAGCTCTACCCACCAATGTGTCAAAAAAATGGAGAGGGGAAAGTAGAGCGCCAGAAAGAGCAGGGTCCAGAAAACGACCCTGGGTGAAATTTTAAAGGAGCGCACCTTGCCGACACGCCCCATGACCATGATGGTCCATCGTTTCGCGGCGGAGTCCTTGTCTTTGGACTTTACCGGGCGCTCCGGTCCAGTTCCTGCCATTCCTCGCCCTTGATCTTCCACTGCTCACCCCTCTTGATGAGGAGGAGTTCTTTCAGGCCGAAATCACGGTAGTCATCGGCCCGGTAATCCTGCTTGAAGGTGACCCTGGCCCGCGTATTGTCAAGAAGGTTGATATCCAGATCGCTGATTTCCACGCTTATCAAGTCCTGCTTTCGGTTCAGCCTCTCCCTGTGCCGTTTCCATGCCCTCAAGTCCATACCCCGCGAGCGGAATGAGCTGTCGTAGCAGGCGATGTAGTTCTTGAGATCCTGCCTCTCCCAAGCGCTTTCCCATCGGGCTATGAGATCCCGGATCTCTTCGGAAGGTGCGGGAACAGGTTCGGGTTCCGGCTTTCCGGCCACCAAGACCCTCTCTTCGGAAGCAGTGAAATACTCATCCACGATCTTCCACTCTCCGTGGTTCTTTCGAAGGTACAGCCGTTTTACCCCCCGGCTGTCGAACATCTCACTCTGGTAGTGCTGATTGAACTTGGCCAGTACGGTACCATTGTGCCCCAGAAGACGCAGGTTGCCGATGTCCACTTTTATCCAATCATACTTCTCCGCCAGGTCGGCCTTGTACTCCCTGAAAGACTCCCGGTCCTTGTCCCCGCCGAAAAACGCGTTACCATAAAACGATATGTAGTCATCGATGCGTTTTTCCTCCCAGGAACTCCTCCAGCCTTCTATAAAAAGCTCTAACGAAAGCCTAGTATTGTCGAGCTGAACCGGATCGATCATCTCGAGCCTTGATCCGATGATGGTGGGCGTATCGTAAGGAGTTATGTACTCCCCAAGTATCTCTATGTCGCCGTTCTCCAGGACAATGCATCCGTTCGTGTCATTAGGTTTAAGCGGCTTGTTCGTCCCGTGGAACCAGATGCCGTAGCCGTCCTTTCCCTCCTTGCGGTCGAGGGGGTTTGGGTAATCCACTGGAAACGCCCTGGGACCGTAAATCGGGGTGAGGTCACGCTCTTTGAATATGTCTGTGAAGAAATAGACGCCCTCAGGGGTCTTCTTGTCGTTCCGGCGGGTCTTCGGGCCCAGGTTTTCACCTGTGGAACAGACAAAGGTCTTGACCGGCCTGGAGAGATCGTCCGTACGGTATACCAGGACCTTCTGATCCTCCTTGTCCACGAAAATCGCGTAGGGCGAGTTGTTTTCGGGCCAGAGGATCAGCGCCGCCGGCAGTCTTTTTGAGATCGTATTGGACCGCTTGGCCTGTGATTCCATGCTCCCGAACACTAACAGCAGTGCAAACAGAAAGACCGGTAAGGCCAGCAAGCCGAGCAACCTGAGGATGGATAAGCGGTGAGTCTGTTTCATTTTGAGCGTTTTGGGGCCTTTTACAGTCATGGTTTTTCGAACACGCGGGCGAAGATATCCTCAACGTATCTGAGGTGATACTCTGTACTGAAAAGCTCCTCGATGTCTCTTTCCGACAGGTGCGCGCGCACCTCATTGTCTGAAAGAAGCAGCGACTTGAAATCCTGTCCCGTGTCCCAGACCTTGAGGGCGTTACGCTGCACAAGCTCATAGGCTTGGAGCCTGTTCATTCCCGAAGACGAGAGGCTTATGAGCACCTGCTGGCTGAATATGAGACCCTTGAGGAGGTCCAGGTTCCGTTTCATGTTCTCGGGATACACCACGAGGTCTCTCAGAATGCCGGTGAGCCTGTGAAGCATGTAGTCGGCCAGGATCGTGCTGTCCGGCGCGATGACCCGCTCCACCGACGAGTGGCTTATGTCCCGCTCGTGCCACAGGGCCATGTTCTCCATGGCGGCCAGGGCGTTGGTCCGAAGGAGCCTGGCGAGCCCGGAGATGTTCTCGCACCCGATCGGGTTCTTCTTGTGGGGCATCGCCGATGAACCCTTCTGCCCTTTGGCAAAAGGCTCCTGGACCTCCAGGACCTCCGTGCGCTGCAAATGGCGAATCTCCACGGCGATCTTCTCCATGGTACCGCCGAGTATTGCCAGTGCGGAGAAATACCCGGCGTGCCGGTCCCGCTGCACTATCTGCGTGGAGATAGGGGCGGGCCGAAGGCCGAGTCTTTCACAGACCCGTGCCTCTATGGATGGGGGCACGTTGGCGAATGTCCCCACGGCTCCCGAGAGCTTTCCCGTGCTTATATCTTCCAGGGCGTTCTCGAGCCGGCCAAGGTTGCGGTCCATTTCCGCGTACCACAGGGCAAGCTTGAGGCCGAAGGTGAGCGGCTCCGCATGGATTCCGTGTGAACGGCCGATCATGACAGTGTGTTTGTGCTCAAATGCACGCTCCCGCAGCACGGTCATAAGGCCTTTCACGTCCTCGATGATAAGTTCCACGGCCTCCTTGAGCAGGAGGGCAAAGCTGGTGTCCAGTACGTCCGAGGACGTGAGCCCCATGTGTATGAAACGGCTGTCAGGGCCCACATGCTCGGCCACATTGGCGAGAAAGGCGATTACGTCGTGCTTGGTCTCCTCCTCGATCTCCAGGATTCTTTCGACCGAAAAGCCTGCCTTTTCCTTAATCACCTCAAAAGATTCAAAAGGGATCAAACCCTCTTCCGCCATGGCCTCGCAGGCCTTTATTTCCACCTCCAGCCACTTGGCATAGCGGTTTTGGTCCGTCCAGATGCGGCCCATTTCCGGGCGCGTATAACGAGGGATCATCATCACCCCTTGCACGGCTTGTTGCGATCACCGGTAAAAGAATAAAAGATAGGAAGTTATATATAACTGAGCTACAATTATACGAACAAAACATTAAAAATCAAGCTTTTTCCTCCTATTTATCATTCCTGCCCCCGTAGCTCAAGCAAGAGTCGACAAAGGAGGGACGGAAGAGCTTTCAGGAGGGCGCCGGCGAGGGGTCGCCCCCGTCGAAAGCAACAGTGATGTTTAAGACGGGCTACAACAGAATCCGATTCTCCATGGAACGGGTCTCTCCCGCCGATATGACCCTTATGGCCGGCCGCCCCCTTACCGGACATTTGTTCTCGCATATGCCGCACCCCACGCACTGTTGGAGGTCCACATAGGGAAGCTGAACCACCCTCTCCCCCCCTCCGTCCGCGTCAGGAACCGATTCTTCTTTCAGTGTGATGGAGTTTGGCGAGGTGGGGCAGTGTTCCTGGCAGACAATACAGGGTCCGTTCCCTGACCAGGGAAGGCACCGGCCCCGGTCCAGAAAGGCGGATCCTATCCGTATGGGGGTGTCCACCTTTTCCCTGATCTCAATCTTCCGAATGGCCCCGGTGGGGCAGACACTGCCGCACAGAATGCACGTGTACTCGCAATACCCCTGAAGCATGTTGAGGCGGGGCGTCCAGAAACCCGCCATTCCGGCCTCACCCAGCGTGGGCTGAATCACGTTCGTAGGGCAGACCTTCATGCAGAGGCCGCATCGCTGGCAAAGCCCGAGAAATTCGGGCTCCGCCTCGGAGCCGGGGGGCCTGATCAACAGGTGATCAGGAACCCCTGTCGCCCGGGGATCCAGCCGGCCAAGGAAAGGCAGGGAAAACCCCGCCAGGATCCCGCCCAGAACCGCACGCCGTCCCATGTCCGGGGCCGGGTTGAGCCGCGGCCTCTGCCAGGACATTCGAAACCGCAGTGCATCCTCAGGACAGACGTCAAAGCAGTTGAAGCAAAGAACGCACTCGGCTGGCTGCCAGATCTCGCCCGGCTCGGGCGACGCCGCTCCCTGGCAACCGGCCGTGCACTTGCCGCAGTGGGTGCACGCGAATTCGTCCTTTTCAAGCTGGAGGATGCTGACCCGGCTGCTCAGGCCGAGCAGGGCCCCCAGGGGGCAGAGGACACGGCACCAGAACCTGGGCTTTATCCTGTTTAGAAAAACGACCACCAGAAAAAGGGCCCCAATGAACCAGCCTGTCTGAAAGGCCGTATGGCCGTATCCAAATACCGGGGCCACCAGGACCTCGGCGCCGTAGCTCAGCAGGTTGAGGAGCTTGAAGTCACTCAGGGCCAGGGCGTCGAATCCGGCCTTGAGCGCCTCTCCGAGTCCGGGCAGGACGCCCAGGCTTATGGACCGGAACAGGAAGGATATCGGATCCATCCAGCCAGCCGCGTTAAGGCCTAAAACCGCTGACAATAAAAGGGACGTCAGGACGAAGTACTTGATACGGCTTGAGGGCGTGCGTGTGGACGCCCGAAGCAGTGCCTGTCCTTTGAGGGCCGGCCTTATCCGCCCCGCCAGGTGATGAATGGTCCCGAACGGGCAGATGAACCCGCAGAAGAATCTACCCAGAAAAAACGTTGCCAGGATCAGAATGCCGGCCCAGAAGGCGCCCTGAATAAGAATGCCCGACGAGAGGAGTGTGGTCAGGACCACCAGCGGATCGAGTTCAAAAAAAAACCCGACCGGCAGCTTAACATCCAGTTCGGGCTCCTCCGAGAAAACCAGGGAGTAGTTCTGGTAAACGTCCTGGGGCAGCCGGCTTTCCACCAGCAGGAAGAGAAAGAACAGAAGGAACACCCCCTGGCTGATCCTGCGGATCCACTTCAGATGTCTTGCCCTCAAAGGCTCACCCTCTTGGTGTTCAGGTCCTTTACATTTGAAGTTCCGAGCCCCGACTTCTCCGCGAGGACAACAGCGCCCACAGACCCGGGAGTCATGCCGAAGAGGCCGGCGGCCAGGGCATCCGCAGCCACGGGATCCTCACACAGGATCAAGGTGTTCTTAACAGACACATCTTCGGGCCTCCCCCCGGCGGGACCGTTT
This sequence comes from uncultured Desulfobacterales bacterium, assembly GCA_964450535.1. Classification (GTDB taxonomy): domain Bacteria; phylum Desulfobacterota; class DSM-4660; order Desulfatiglandales; family HGW-15; genus JAIPEI01. The sequence goes on along the minus strand of CAYVDE010000051.1, from coordinate 4,704 downwards.
CGCGACATGATTCGAATCCCGTCCACGAGAGTGACCGCGGGCCTGAAGAATTGCGCCAGATCCACTATCGTCCTGTTGATGTCCTGGTGAAGGGCGTGTCGTCTTCCGCCGACCCCGCCGATCCAGTTTTTCAGGCCGAGAGTCAAGGTGGTAAGGCCGTGGGTCTTGGCAATGGGCAGGTTGATGACCTGATCGGCTTCAACCAGAGGAACAAATACCGGCCACACGTCCAGCCGGTCCCCGTGAATACGCATCTCGCGCATAAGAGAGCTTCGAGGAAAGACCAGATCCGCCCCGGTCTTCTCGGCCACGCGTCCGGCCCCGCTCAGCGCGAAGCAGCGACGGGCGTCGTGAATCGTGTTGTCCACGATGCGAACGGTCTTGGCGCCGGCGTCCCTGCACAGATCGACCACGGCCTCCAGGACCTCAGGGTTTGTAGTAGCGGCAAGCTCAGGAGGATTCGCCCATGAAAGATTGGGCTTGATTGCGACCACGTCTCCGCGGGACACGAAGCGGCCCATGCCTCCGGCCGCATCAAACACTTTTCCGACAAGGGCTTTGACATCGTAGCCCTCTGTCTCACCCACACCTTCGACGAGGACGCCGGCGGACGCCAATGCGCCTCCGGCACCGGAAAAGATACCGGCACCCATGCAGCCGGCTGCCAGGCCTCCCCCGATCCTTGCGATCCGTTTCAGTGATTCCCGCCGCGTGATACATTTATCGTCTTTCATGGCTTAAGAACTCCTTTTATCTCCCCTCGGCCAGAGAGTCACCCTGTTATTCAGTATAGAACAGTATTATAGAGAAAAACCCGGGCGGGTCAAACGGAACTCCCAGGCCGGCATATCCATTGGTAATTCATGTGATTAGTGTCATTCGCGGAATTTGTTCATTTACTTTTCTTGTCTATTCTTCGTGTTCTTCGTGAGCTTCGTGGTGAGATAAATCAGCCATGAAAGGAGCTCCGGCCAGCATTGGAAGAGGGGGAATCTGGCCGGGAGGCCTTGCTCTCCGTCTTTATGGTGTAGTATATGCGGTAAAACGCCGTCAGATGAGTCAGCAGGGCCAGGCCCCATAAAGCGGCATCCAGAAAGCCCGACAGGGAACCGGCCGCGAGCAGGACGATCCTCTCGGCACGTTCCATGAGGCCCACGTCGCATTTGGGGATCACCAGTTCCGCGCGGGCCCGGACATAGCTCACCTGAAACGCGCCCAGGATCACGGCGAGGACAAGCAATGTACGCCACAGGTCGCCGGACGCAGCAAAGTGGGCCAGTATTCCTCCGAAAACGAGAAAATCGGAGTAGCGGTCCACTACAGAGTCAATGAAGGCGCCCACGCGTGATGCGCGACCGCCGGCCCTGGCCACGGCGCCGTCGAGCATGTCAAAGAGCCCCGCAAACAGGATGATCAGGCCGCCTGCAATCCAAAGCCCGTAATAGTAGGCCATGGCGGCACCGACATTGATTGCGAGCCCTATGAGGGTGAGGGTGTTGGGCGTGACGCCGCGACTGTCAAGGGTCAAGGCCAGCGAAGATAAGGCTGCCTCGGTCTGCTTCCCTATGTAGCGGCGTATCATGCGCGGCTCGATCCGCCTTGCCCGGCAAGAGCCGGCGCCCGTTCGGAATGATCGTTTAGAAGAAACTTTATCGTTTGATCTTTCCCCTTATGAACCGCTCAACCAGGTCCCGGGCCTTGGCGTCCGTGTACTGCACAGGGGGGTGCTTCATGGTGTAGGAGGCTATACTCTTGAGAGGCCCGCCCACACCTCGATCCAGGGCCAGCCGGCAGCAGCGGATGGCGTCTATGGTCACACCGCCTGAGTTGGGGGAGTCCTGCACGGAAAGCCTCAGCTCGAGGTCCATGGGGACCCCTGCAAACCCCTTGCCTTCCATGCGCAGGAAGCAGACCTTGTTGTCATTCTGCCATGGCACGTAATCGGAGGGCCCTATATGGATATTTTCCTCAGGGAGCGGCCGGTTCAACTGGCTCTGGACGGCATCCGTCTTGGAGATCCGCTTTGATTCAAGCCTGTCCCGGTTCAACATGTTCAAAAAATCCGTGTTGCCGCCCGTGTTCAGCTGATAGGTCCGCTCCAGGCGAATGCCCCGCTCCGTGAACAGGCGTGTGAGGATACGGTGAATTATGGTGGCCCCGATCTGACTCTTGACGTCATCGCCGATGCATGGAAGCCCGCGCTCCTCGAACTTGGCGGCCCATTTCGGGTCTGAAACGATGAAAACCGGGATGCAGTTGATGAAAGCGACTCCTGCCTCCAGGCAGCACTCCGCGTAGAACTGCGTGGCCTGCTCTGAGCCCACGGGCAGGTAGTTCAGAAGGATTCTCGTGCCCGAGTCGCGAAGTACCTGCACTACATCGACCGGTTTGCGGGAGGCCGGAACAAAAGTCCGCTCCGGCTTGTAGTTCTTCATGTGCTCTGCGATACCGTCCAGGACAGGCCCCATACTGACTTTGACTCCGGTTCTGGCGATGGTCTTGAGAATCGGGTATGCACAGTTGGGCCGGGCGTTGACGGCCAGGTCCAGCCGTTTTCCCACCTTCCGCCTGTCCACGTCAAACGCGGACGCCACCACTATGTCCTCAGGGAGGTATCCGCCCAGGTCATAATGCATCAAACCGAGGTGCTCGTCCCGGTCCTTGTAGCGGCGGTAGTAGTCTATTCCCTGCAGAAGAGAGGTCGCGCAGTTTCCAACACCCACAATCCCTATTCTGATCTTCTTGTTCCTAGCCATAGCTTTCCGCTCAAAGTAGAGAATCAATATTAATACAGGGAGATGCTGAAGACAGGAATTAAATATTATCACCGTTTCTTAACAAAAAGCAAACCATAATCGCACCATTTAACGTACTGAACCGCTCGACTCATTTGCGCCTGAATCGTTTCCTGCCCGTCACGGCCCGATAAGAGTTCGAGATTCGGCGTGTTCGAGATTCGGCGTTGACCCATAACCGCCTTTGCCCTATTCTACATTCCGCCGAGGCACAGGCCGTCTTTCGGACGGTCGCCGGGTTTTCAGATGTAATACGCTCCTACTTGGGGATGGATGGCATGCAGGGCCTCTCATATTACACTTCAGACCGCATCGAACCCGGGAAACGATCTGCGGTGGAGCTTCGAGTTATGGGACAGCTATTCAGCATCAGGGGAAGGTCGATGAAACAGATTTTGAGGTTGCTGATACTACCGGCCTTTTTTCTCCTGCCGTCTCTCTCAGGAGCCGAGACACCCATTCAGGGGCGGGGGTGTGTCTCCTACGGAAAGGACCGCACCCTTGACGAGGCCCGGCTCCTGGTGAGAGGCGTTGCCATCCGCATGGCCATAGAGTCCACCGGGGTCCTGGACCCCGCTCTGGAAATGGGCCCCCCGGAACTCGTGGCGGACATCGTTCAGATCCTTCGCTCCGGCCATATACGGGAAATTCGTGTCCTGGAGCACGAGGAGGCCGAACCCTCCGTGTGCCAGACCGTGGAAGTCCTTGCCGACCTGGATGACATGCGCCGCGCCGTGACAAGGGAGATTGAACGCCGGACCGAACGGGAGCCGGACCTTGGGCTGGGCGACAATGCATGCCTTAAAATCCTTGCCGTAGAACAGGATGAAGACCGCTACGGACGACGGGTTACTGCCGTGGTCAGCGTTAAACGGGCTACCGGTCCTCTTCACACACCCGAGGTGCGCCTGCAAAAGCCCTGCTTCAAGGTCTGTATAGATTACCTGGGACCCGGCGGGGTTCCGGCCGGAGGGGACGCCCTTTTTGTAGACGACTCGGCCGAAGGAATGGTCAGGGGGGAAATGCGCACTTTATCCTTCCACATACCTGCAAGGGTTCAGTCCTACAGGTTATGGCTGCCTCAGGATAAACAGGCCGGACCCAAGGCCGTCCCGGCCGCGGCATCCGCACCCACCGGTTCCGCCCGTCCCATTGATGACGTTGTCACGATCGTCACGGAAACAGGCGTGCTGCGTGTGGAGGTGATATCGGACGGCCCGATCAACCGGCATGAGCAGTTCTTCATGAGCAAACCGCCAAGGCTGGTGATCGATCTGCCGGGCTCATGGGACAGGCCGCGGTTCCACGCAAGAGAGATAGACAGCTCCCTGGTCGAGCGCGTTCGAATAGGACAACACCCGGCTAAGCTGCGTCTGGTTCTGGATCTTCGAGAGGGAGAGGCCGCCCCATCGGCTGTCATCAGGGAAACCCCCTCAGGCCTGTCTGTAGAGGTCCGGCCGCGTTGAGGCGAAACCACGCAAGGAAAGCGAACGATTATGGCGGATGAGTGCCTGATCTGGATTGATCTCGAGATGACGGGTCTTGACCCGGAGAGGTGTGCCATCCTGGAGATCGCTTCCCTGGTCACTGACAGCGAGCTGCACGTCCTGGCGGAAGGCCCCAATCTCGCCATCCGCCAGCCGCAGGTGGTGATGGACGCCATGGAAGAGTGGAGCCGCACTCACCACACCCAGTCGGGGCTTATTGAGAGGGCCTTGACTTCGGCCCATGACACCCGGGCCGCCGAAAAGGAGACGCTGGAGTTTCTTCGAGCATACTCGAGGCCCGATGCGTCACCCCTCTGCGGCAACTCCGTCTGGCAGGACCGGCGGTTCCTGGTCAGGCATATGCCCGAGCTGGAGGATTTCCTCCACTACAGGAACATCGACGTGAGCACCATCAAGGAACT
>CAYVDE010000050.1:15806-20139 GCA_964450535.1 uncultured Desulfobacterales bacterium | reverse complement strand
TATCCCTCCGGCTGCGGAAATGCAAGGAGAAAAGAGCCGTGATTCGTGGTTCGTGATTCGTGGTTGGTGAATGCTTTTTTCGGCAGGCCGTTGCAATTAAATGACCACCTAACCACATAATCACATAACCACCTAAACACATAATCAAATAATCAAATAAGGATATAAAAAAATTATTAAATTCCCGAATATGTGTAGAAATATAGGTAAAAGAATGGTCTTTTCCTTTTCATAGCCCGCGCAGAAAACCAGGCTTCCGGCGAACGGGATAATGAATCGGCCGCCCAAGAGGATGTGAAGGCCGCCGAATACCCCTGACACGAGCCCGGCTGAGGGCAGCGCGGAAAGGCGGGTCCGGAAATACCGGTAAAAGAGTCCCCGGAAAACCAGCTCTTCTGCGACCGGTGAGGCCAGGGCCGCGGTGAACATGAAAGAGAGCCGGTCCACGCGGGGAGGCATTCCCCGCGACAGGCCCAGGTCGGGTAGAAGGGGTATCAGGACCCATGCGGCAAGGGCCCCGAGGCCGGCTGCGGAGACCGCGAGGGCAATTATGATGCTCCTCAGGGCGGCTGCTCTAACAGCAGGTCCGCGCAGCTTCCAGGGGCCGAAGAGCAGGAGAAAAAAAGCCTCGAATGCCCGTGTGACTCCCATAATATGGAGCGGGTCCAGGAGGGTGCCTTGCCGGACGATCCAGGCCGTGACCTCGGCCAGGACAACGGCCAGGAGCAGGAGCCCGCCCCGCCTCACATCCGGTGCGGGATCGTGCCAGACCTCAGAAATGCGGAGAACATTATGCATTTGACATACCAGTTGGGTTCATCAAGGAGACGGGAGAGCAAATGCTCAAAGCTGTCCGCACGCAGGATATTGTGAAGGGAAACGGCAGCGGCGTAACGCACGTTCGGGGAAGGGTCTTCCATGAGGTCCACTAAAAGCGCCTTCCGGTCAGTGTCGTCCGGGCGGTATCCCAGGAGCCTGGCACCCCAGTACCGCAAAGCGACGGAATCGGAGCGGGTGAAACCGAGGATTGCCGGGACAAACTCCGAGGGCAGCTCTTTCCGCTCGTACAGATCGTAGGCCAGTGAAAGGGCGGCGCCTTTATCCTCGGACAGGGCCGCATTGGTAGGGGGCGCGCCGCGTGTTCCTGTTATACTGACTGCTCCGATAAAGACCACCATTACCAGGCCCATGGCCAGGCTCATGACAAGGAAGGGCTTCCGGCGATCAGTCACCATCCTAAGGACAAAGAAGGGCAGCACCAGCAGCCCCGCGGGAAAGGCGTACAAAGATATGCGGTTGAGGGTCCTGAAACCGTTCATGGCGAACAGACCTGCGGTTTTTTGCAGGATTTCCGCCCTTTCGATACCGGAAAGTGACGTCTTGTTCCCGTGCCGGTCTTCTATGACATGCCCTCCGTTAACCCGGCTTACAACAAAATCCGCACCCCTCCTGGTCTTTGCATCCCCGCTCATTACCAGGCCCTGTCCCATGTGGCGAAAAGGTCCTTCAAGGCCTTTGAAAAACACCAGGCCCCCGTACACACCCCGGGCCGGGGATACCAGGGCCGAGGCAAGTGGGGAGTAGGTGTAGTAATAGGAAACCAGAAGCTCTCCCGGCCTTGAATCGAACAGCAGGCGGTCCCGTGCCTTGACGAAAAAGCCCTCCTTAGCCCCGAGGAAGAGGGATGTGGAGACCACCAATCCAAGAACGACCAGGATTCCCAGGTCTTTCCATGATGTGCGGAATCTCACGCCCGAAGTGATGAAGAAGAACGCGCTGAACGAGACGGCTGTTACGAAAGGAAAGGAAAAGGCGATCCGGTCCCCGCGGACCAGTGCGGTAAGACCGGCCAGGAGGAGGACGAAGAAGACAACCCTGTGCCAGGGCCTTTTCAGGCAGAGGGAGAGGAGCTGCACGACCACCAAGAGCATTCCGATAAGAAAAAGGTAGAAAAAAGAACTCTTGAGAGCGAAGAGGTTTCCGAGACTGTTCAGAAAATCAGTCCCGGGAACAGCCAGGATCTTCAGGGACTCCAGGGCCTCCTGTCTTAGCTGCAGGACTTGGAGTTCGTTGCGGACGAGGTTGAAAAAATACGCGCCGTACAGGAGCAGGCTGACGAAGAGGCCTGGCAGGACGGACCGGTAATTCATTTCTGATGACTTAGTGCTCATTGCTTCTCGCTTGTATGAGTTTAAAAATCATGCTTAACAATCAATAATGTCTCAGGCTTTGATATTCTTCGCGCCAGTGCTCCTTGACTTTGAATTGTGGGCAAGGGCCCGCTTTAGGTTTTACCAACGCCGGGGGGGCTATATCTGCGTGACGCGAAGGACCTCTTGCGGCGTGCTGACGCCCTGAATCACCTTTTCCGTGCCTTCCTGGCGGAGGGTCCTCATGCCTTCAGACATGGCAGCCTGCTTGATGGCGTTCGCATCGGAGGTGGACAGGATGACCTGCTTGATCTTTTCACTGATTCTCATAATTTCGAATACGCCCTGTCTTCCCATGTATCCGGTTTCAAGGCACTTCTCGCACCCTTTGCCTTCATGGAGCGTGATGTCCCTGAGGTCCGGCTTGCTGATGGAGAGTTCCTTCATGAGGTCGGCGTTCATGCCCACCGGCTGCTTGCAGTAAGGGCAGATGGTGCGGACAAGGCGCTGGGCAACAATGGCCAGGACCGACGAGGTGATGAGAAAAGGCTCGATACCCATGTCTATGAGCCTGGTCACGGCCGATGCCGCATCGTTGGTGTGGAGGGTGGAGAAGACCAGGTGTCCCGTGAGCGCGGCCTGAATGGCTATTTCAGCGGTCTCCAGGTCCCGGATCTCTCCCACCAGGATAACGTCGGGGTCCTGGCGGACTATGGTCCTGAGGCCGTTGGCGAAGTTGAGGCCTACCTTGCGGTTGACCGGGACCTGGCCGATACCGGGGATCTGGTATTCAACGGGGTCCTCTATGGTGATGATGTTTTTCTCGGGCGTGTTGATTTGGGAAAGGGCCGCGTACAAGGTCGTGGTCTTTCCGCTCCCTGTGGGGCCCGTCACCAGGATGATGCCGTGTGAGAGGGTTATCAGGCCGCTGATCTGGGCCAGTTGGTTTTCAGGTATGCCCAGTTCATGGAGCTCGAAAAGGCGTGAACTCTTGTCCAGGAGCCGCATGACTAGACGCTCCCCGTAGACTGTGGGCAGGGTGGACACCCGTATATCGATGTTCTTGTCCGCGACTCGAATCTCGATGCGCCCGTCCTGGGGAACGCGCTTTTCCGCGATGTTGAGCCCCGCCATGACCTTTATCCGCGAGATTATGGAAGGGTGAAGCCTCTTGGGCGGCGCGAACATGGGATAGAGCAGGCCGTCGATGCGAAACCGCACGGCGAGTTCCTGCTGGTATGGCTCGATGTGAATGTCGCTTGCGCGGCTTTTGACCGCCTTGGACAACATGAGGTTGACGAACTTGATTACCGGGGCCTCGGAGGTGTCCTCCAGGAGGTCGGTTATCTGCTCGATCTCGGCGAAGATCCGCTCGCTGTCCTCCTCGTCGATATCCTTGAGCACCTGCTCGGCAGTGTGAGGCCCTTCTTCGAACGCCAAATTGATGGCCTTGAGGATCTCGTTCTCAGGGGCCAGAACTGTCTCCACAAAACCCGTTTTGAGGTTTCTAGTGATGTGGTCGATGGTCTCATAGTCGAACGGGTCGTTGACCGCTATGACGGGAGGGGTGTCCCCGTTTCCGAGCGGTATGGCCCTGTGCTGTTTCAAAAAGGATATGTTCAGGCCGGAGGAAAGCTCGCCGTCGACCATTGACGTGGGGATACGTTCCATGAACTGAAGCCCCAGGAGCGCGGCGAACGCCTTGAGCAGGGTTTCCTCGTCCAGGATCCCCTCTGACCTTATCCGGCCGGCGAGAGATTCTTCTCCGGATGGGTCCAGGGCCTCGATATCCCGGATACGGGCCTCTTCCACTCCCAGGTCGTTTCTAAGAATATTTGTCAGCTCTGTTATCATAATTTAAAAATGGCGCACAGACACTTCTCACAGACACCTGTCAAAGCTGAGGCACCTAGTCCACGGATTCCGGTGCCGCTTCCTTTTCCTCCGCAGGCGGTGTCTTTCTCCCCCTGAACCAGGGCTGATTATAATCAATGGTCCCTTCGAAACGGGAGGACTCGTCCTGCATGTGCTGCTGCTTTTCGATGGTCAGGGCGTCGGTTTCGCTCTTACTCTCGATTATCCGGGGGCTGATGAAGACCAGGAGGTTTGTGCGGTTGTCGCTCAAACCCATGCTCTTGAATCCCCAGCCGGCAAAAGGCATGCCCCCGAGACACGGCACCTGC
>CAYVDE010000050.1:2084-15706 GCA_964450535.1 uncultured Desulfobacterales bacterium | reverse complement strand
CATGCTCTTGAATCCCCAGCCGGCAAAAGGCATGCCCCCGAGACACGGCACCTGCCCCCTGGTAAAGTCACGCTGCGACTCGATGAGACCGCCTATCACCACGGTGTGCCCGTTATGCACCTCTACAGTGGTGTTGATGGCCCGCTTGCGCGTGATGGGCTGGGTGGCGGTTATTGAATCGCTGATCCTGTTCACTTCCTGGTTGATCACGAGACGGATCTTACCGTGCTGGTTGATGTATGGAGTGATCTCCAGAATGATGCCGACGTCCCGGTATTCGATGTTCTGAGAGGTACCGCCGCCCTCGAGGCGGGTCTCGGTGGTCTGGAACGGGCGGTTCTCCGAGATGTTGATGTTTGCGGTCTGGTTGTTCAGGGTCAGGAGCTGGGGCCTGGACAGGACGTTTACAGAATCAAGGCTTTCCATGGCACGAATGAGGATCCCCAGGGAGGGGAACACATAGTCCCCGATGGCGATGTTCTCCCCGAGCATGCCCAGGCTGAACCCTTGGCCCAGGGTCACGGCTCCCCCGGCGGCGGCGGTGAAAAGGTTGCCCAGGGCGCCGCTTTGCTCGCTTCCGCCTATTACACCCACGCGGGCGTCGCTCGTGAAGGGGTGCCCTACGTCCACCAGGGATTGCCAGTCGGTCCCGAAACGGAACTCCTCGGAAGGCGAGACCTCCATGATGAGGGCCTCCAGAAACACCTGCTTCCTCGGGATGTCCAGCTTGCGTATCATATCCTCTATGGCCTGGTAGGCGTCAGGCCTTGCGAATATGACCAGGCTGTTAGTGCTCCTGTCGGCGGTAACGGAGATCTCCTCTCCCATGGCCGTGAATGTGCCGCCGATCACCGTCCCGCCTGCCTCGGTCGTCTCTCCTTCACGCGGCCGCCGGGGCTGTGCCTGGGCGGTGTCCCCGTTCCTTGAGGCGGCCTGCTGGGTCTGGGTCAGGATCTGGACCATTTCCTCGGCATCGGCGTTTTCCAGGTAGTAGACGTTGAGCAGGTTCTTGCCCTCGGGCGTGGGCCGGTCCACCTTGGAGAGCAGGCTCCGGATGTTCATGGCGACATCGGGCTGGGCGACTGAGATCAGCGCGTTTATCCGTTCCAACGGGACCAGCTTGTAGAACTTCTGTTGCACACCCTTGCGGTCTTTTCCATAACGGGCATCCAGAACCTCTGTGATCTGACCTGCCACCAGGTCTGGAGTAGAGTGCTTCAGGTCCAGCCTTTCCACGACCATGTCCGAGATGTCCACGTCGATCTCGTCAAGGATCTGGTCCACCTTTCTTATGTTGCTCATGTAGTCGGTGATGATCAGAAGATCTTCACTCGGGGGGACCAGGATGGTGGCCTGTCGCGAAAGCAGCGGCTTTATGAGGGCTTGAAGGGCCGTAGCCTCCAGGTATTTGATGGGGATGATCTGGGTGACGAACTGGTCTTCGGCCTTCAGGACCCTGCGGGAGTGAACCGGCAGATCGAAAGTGCTCATGTGTTGGTCCGGCACTATCTTGGTGGCCTCGCCCGATTCCACCAGGGCGAACCCGTTCACCGCCAGGACGGACTGGAAAACATCATAGGCCTGCCGGACCGTGAGCTTTTGCGGGGAGATCACGGTCACCTTGCCCCTGACATTGTTGTCTATTATGAAGTTTTTCCCGGTGAGCTCGCTTATCACGCGGATGAACAGCCGGATGTCCACTTCGTCGAAGTCGAGCATGACTTCTTTGACCTCCTGCTGGGCCGGGGCCGGAGAGGCGATGATCGCCTGCAGGAAGAGGAGGGACATAGAAAGAATAAGAGGCATTAACCCCGCTCTTGCTGCTTTTTTCATGATTACCTCACCTTGAAATTAAGGGTTTTGGACTGACCGTCTCGAATAAGCCCAATGCCGAAAAAATTGCTGTCCTTCAGGGTGTTGTAGAGCCGCATAACGTCTTCCGCGGTGTTGATCTCCTGCCCGTTCACGCTGCTGATTATGTCCCCGTCTTTGAAGCCCATGGTATTGAGAATGCTCTCTTTTTTTATTCTGCTAACCCGGAACCCCGCGGGTTTACCGTCTTTGAAGTGGGGAGTGACACGGACGGTGGACATGATCTGGGATATGTCGTTGATGCTCTTTGCCACGAAGTCCTTGCTGATATTGAAGGTCTCGACCCCGTCCGCTCCTATGGCCTCCTCCGCCTCATCTGCCTTGTCCTCCGCCCGGATCTTCTCGATGCCCATTATGAGGCGTTCGTTTTTGCCGTTATAGTTCAGCACCACCTGGTTTCTGAGGATCAAGACGATCTCCGCGTCGCGGTACTTGTCTCCCACGCCTAATTTTTCCTGCCTGCCGCTCTGGTTGTCCATGATGATGGCAATGGATCCTCCACCCTCGCGTATTATCGTCCCGATGAGGGTGCAATTCAAGGAGGTAAGGGCGAGTTGATCGATCTGCGAGAGGAGCCTCTGGGCCTGATCCAGGTCGTCTTCCCTGGACTTGACGGAGAAGAGATTCCGGTCCCATATGGCCTTGTAGAACTCCAGCGGGTGATCCATTGCCGGGCCCGTATCTCTTGAAGCGGCCTGCTCCGTAACCACGGGTGTGACTCCGGCCGTGTCCCATTTGGTGTAGAACACCACCAGCGTGCTTAGAAAGTACGCCAGCAGGGTCGCGGTCAGGAAGTATCCAAGGTACCGTGTCTTTTCTGATTGTGCGATGTTTTCCAGGTCCATGATCAATCCCTGATTCGTTTGACGGCGGGTCGTCCGAGGGTCCCGCTCACGAGGATGCTGACGGACCGGCCTCCTTCAAGGACTTCCCCCAGCAGACCGCCCAGAAAAGCATTGTTCAGGACCAGCGGTCCCGGAGTGAGTTCCCCCTCGAGAGAGATCCGGCTTCGCTGAAGGTCCTTATGGAGTTCTATGTCTCCCTGAAAATCCCCTGAGAAAGCGGGGCCTTTCATCCCGGCCTTCAAAAGGTTCAGTGTGCCGTCTTCAAGGGTGAACGACATCTCGATCGAGTCAAAGGGTATCTGCTCCAGCCCGGGGACGCCCAGCCGTGCCTCCAGGGAGCCCCTTTCCATGAGAAGGCTGCCTTTACCCTCGGCACTGATCAGCCCGCGCAGGTCCCCTCGAACGTCCACGTCCGCTGAGAGCAAACCGTTGATTTCCCTCCCTAAGAGGGCCCTGATGGCAGGGAATCTCTCGAGTGAGAATTCATCGGTGCGAAGACTCGCGTAGCCGTCGCGGGCGCCCCCGCCCGCGGAGATACCCATGACGCCGTTAAAGGACCCGGCGGGTGCTTCTCCCTGGAACCGAACCGGAAGATAGCCCCTGAAAAGCCCGCCGTAGTCGGGACGAATCCGCAGGGTGTCCACGCGGCCTTCAATGCCGGCCTCGCCCGGCCTGCCCGCCACGAGCCTTACCACGACCTCTCGCATGAGGACCCGGTCGGGAAAACGGAAATCGATACGGTCTGAATAAAGAGTGAGCCTGCCGTTTGAGGCCTCTTCCAGCTTCGAGGCCAGGATGCGCTCCAGAGGCATTCCTGCCAGTGTCAAAATCACAAAAAGCGCGATACAGTAAAGAGCAAGAATGCCTATAAAAAGGAATTTCCGCTTCAAAAGTCTCACCTACTTCATCCTGGCCACTGCCGGCTGAAGCACGATGTCCAGGTAGTCCCCGTCCTTGCGGGCGGAGAACCTCTTGATATAGACCGCCTTACCCGAGGAGCGGATGCGGTAAAGGTATTCGGTCATTTCCTCGAGTGTTACATTGCTCAGCTTGACTTCCACCCAGTCCTCTTTCCTGGTTGCATCCAGGTCCACGGAACCGGGGCGCATGTGGTCCAGCCGGTTCATGAGACCGCTGCTCGTGGCGACTGTTTCAAGCAGCGCGAACAGGTTGAAGCCCCTGGACGCTCCGGCTCCTCCGGTTTCCATGAGGCGATTGTAACGGGCCACGATCTGTTTAAGCTCGAGAAGCTCGGCCTCCCGGGCCTGAATGGACGCCTCAAGGCGTTCACTTGACGCCCGGAGAGGATGGAAAACGAACTGGTGAAGAAAAAACACCGCAAGCACCGCCACTCCGATCACCAGGGCCGTGCGATCCCTTCGGCTCAGTGCCGTGAACCTATCCCTCAAGCCGGACAGTAAGCCTGAATTCCACATCCTGCCCCTCTTCCCTTTGCCTCGCGTTGCTTATGGCCGCCTGGGAGATCCGGGCGGATCCCTCCAGGAGTTCCTGAATTACGTTAACGGTCTTGAACGAGTCGGTGCGCGCCTGGATCTCCATTTTCCCGGTTTCCCAGAACAGGCTCACGATCTCAAATGATACATCCAGGGGTATTGCGGAGCTGATATCCTTCAGGGCCTGAAGCAGGGACACGTCTTCTTGAAGGCTGCCGCCGCCGGCCTGCTCCGCGTCCAAAAGGGCCCTTGCCTGCCTGAGTTCATCTACGACTCGAGTGACCTGAGGAAAAGCCGACGTAAAGGTGCTGCGGATCTCGGCCCGCAGGAAATCATCGCGGGCGCGAAGGGCGACCAGGTCCAGGCCGTAGGACAGAAACAGCAGCAACACAAAGACCGCCGCGAAAAACGCGCCGCGGCGCACAAAACTCGAAAGGGAGAGCCCCTCTTTCCCGGCCGTGAACTCTTCCCTGAGAAAATTGAACCACCCGTCCTTTCGTTTCCAGAAAGCCGAGCCGAGCAGGCCGGCGAAGACATTGACATCCGGGGATTGCGGGTCTTCCTGCACGCCGACTTCATAGTAGTGCGCCGGCCGGAACTCGATTTGCGTGCTGACTCTCTGCTTCAGGTCCAGGCAAAGCTCCTCCTTCAGGAGGAGATTCCCGGTTGCATACAGCCGATCCAGGTCAAGGCCCAACCTGGCGTTGAACGAGTGGATGGTCCGCTTGATCTCGGCTGTGAGCTGGGCCAGGCCGCCGGAACCGGCCTGGCCCGCAAGGGCGGAAAGACCTATGGGGATCTTTCGAAGGAGTACCGGCACTCCCTGGCGATAAAGGGCGAACAGGGTGTGCCTTTCCTCTGTGTCCATGACCAGGGCCTCCTCCTCATCGCGGAACGCGGCCCCGAGGGTGGAAATATCAGCCGTGACACCGGCGACTCGAAAACCCGCTTCTTCCACCGTGCGGATCCTGTCAACAAGCGTCGACCGGGCGGCAACTGCGGCAATGAAGCCGTGATAACCGGGCTCCCGGCCCATGGCCTTGACCTGATCATGGACATACTCGTCTTCCGGGTAGTCCGTGGAAAGCTCGAAGTCTATGGCGTTTCGAACCTTGCGGTGTGTCTCGAACGGAAAAGAAAAGTCCTTGTACTCAAGGTCCTGGCTGTTGAGGACCAGAAGCGCCTGGGGCCTGTGCTCGGGAATCTCCCTGCGGACGGCCACGAGCATTTCCACGGGGTTCATGCCGTTTTCGCGGCCGGCCTCTTTGTCAAATTGTTCGTGGACCAGGTCTGATGCATAAAAGTAATTGTTCTCCCTGCGAATCCGCATGAGTTTGAGGTCGTCATCTGTGATCTGGACGGCGAAGAGGGTGTTGTTCATTGTACGGTTTCCTGCCAGTATATGATGCTTGCGGGCGCGCCTTTCCGGAGAATAACAGCCCGGACGTGCTTACGGCTCTCACGAAGTGTACCTGAGACCCGCACCGTGAAATAGTCGGAGCGGGCCGTCAACAGGGCAGCCGGGATCGGTTCGTCATAAGGCCACAGCCTTAGATACCACGTTGGGGAGTTAAGGGCATCCCGGTTCACAGGGTCGGTGCGGTACGAATGGAGTTCCCGGGCCTCTGTCTCGGTCATCAGGGGCGAGAGGGCCCTCAAGACCGGTATGGGCGCAGTGTTGATGTTGACCCTTTCGTCTCCATAAACCGTGAAGCAGTTTTGAATGCCTGGACGGTCCCTGCTGCCGTAAAACAGCTCATCAGTCACTCCGTTAACCAGGAGCATTTCCTCCACCGTGTCCATGGGGCCGTTTTTGGATTGATATCCCAGGGGACGGTAGGTCTCATCTTCTGCCCCGTAAATCGCGCTCACCTCGTCGTCCGCGTCCAGCCAGTCCTTTACGCCGTGTATTATGGTCAATACTTTCTGCTCGTTCAACTGGAACTCCGGCTGCTCCAGAAGTCGCTTCCAGAGTTGGAACTGGCGGGAGTTCATTTTTCCGTCATTTCCCACGAGACTGTTTATGTTGATCTTACCTTCCTCGTCAGTGATGGTGCCTGAGACTTGACCTTCATCCAGGAGCATGGAGGCGGCCTCGAAGTAGGTTTCCCCCTGTGCCCATTCATCGAGGAGATTATCGCTTTGGGTGTATTTCCGGTCCAGCAGGAGAAGCTCACCGATTGCGCTGATTCCGGACACGGTGGTATAAACGATCTTTCTTTCGTCCATGAAGTTGTTGGAGACCTGTATGTCGGCCATGGCGATCCGGTTGAACTCGACCACGACCGCCACCAGCAGGGCCACCACGAGAAGCACGGTCACAAGTGCGATGCCCCTGTTCCCGCCCCTGTTCCCGCGCATTCGAGCCGCTCCCGGAGGCCGCTTTCCCCCCGCAAACCGGTCTGCAAACGGCTTAAACCACCTGATGAGGTTCTTGGACATATCCTTGTCCACGCTCCTCTAACCCCCCTCCTTCACCGTGACCATGGGGCGAACCATGGTCAGGAATGTCTCCCGGTGCCCCTCCAAATTGAGCACCAGCTCCACCTTTACTGCCTCGGGAAGGATATCGATCAAATCTTTCCTGATAGCACCTTCGGACATGAATTCCAAATGAAATTTTTCAACGATCCGGCAGATGGGGACCTCTCTCCCGCCCTCGTCAAAAGGCGGGGTCGCGGGCGATTCAGCCCGCCGCAACAGGATTGATCCGGGACCGTCAGGGTCATCCACCAGCCGGTAGGTCACCGCGGAGAGATAGGGAGCGTGGGCCTTTCCCATGGTAAGTGCATTGGTGGTCACAAAGCTCATGCCGGATACGTCCGTGCCCCGGAGCGACACGGTCTCTCCCCGGAAGTAATGGGTGCCGGCTTCGGTTTCCTGTGGAAACAGGCACCGGATGTCCGTGGTGATGAGGTCCATGAGGGCCCTGCCGGTCTGGTAGAGCTCGGAACGGGTCTCGGCCTCCCTGGAGCTGGAGATCACCCCCGTGAATGTTCCAAGGATGACGGCCATTACCATGGAGAGTATGAAGACGGCTATAAGGATCTCGGCCAATGTAAAACCCTGTTGCCCGGCCGGCCTCATCCCTCTGTATTTCATCAGCACCCGGTTCATTTCAATCCGTCTACTCTGATAGAATATTATCTCCTTGCGGAAGGTCACCGCCTCAACTGCTCAATATCCAGGGGGGTGGAGAGCATGTAAGAAGAGAGATGCACCCGGCCGCCCTGTTTGAGGTTCCTGTTCGCCACAGTAACAGTCACCTTGCTCCAGGGGGGCATGACGGACGGCTCTATAAGGATTTCCCAGTGGTAGTCAGGGGCCTGTTCGTCAAAGTCGCCGGAGAGCATTGTGACATTCTGGACCCCGGCCAATTCGATCTCGGTCATCTTGTACTGGGCCAGGTCCAGGGCCTTTGTGTGCACCCGGCCGGCAATCACCATGTCCATGGAGTCGGAGTGGAGGCGCAGCACGGCTGCAAAGGCCGTGGCAAGGATGGCCATTGAGACCAGGACCTCCAGAAGGGTGAAGCCGCTCCCTCTGTTCGATCGTTTAAAAAGCATCATGCCGGCCGCCCCGTCCTATCCCGATTGCAGGTAAGTGCCGTAATCAACCTCCCAGTAATCGTCATACAGGGAAAATCGTCCCGTATAAGCATTGATTATGATGGTAAGCACACGTCCGCTGCGGTCGGCCAGGTGGAGGACGGTCTCCTCTATGACCCCCTTGGGGTTCAGGATGGTCCGCAACCGGCCTGATTGAATCTTGTCCTCACGGATGTTCATGGCATCCATGATGCGGATGCCGTCAGGCAGGGAACGTTCGGATATGATCTTCTCGTTCTCCTGCTCGCCGTCCATGAAGAACCGGGTCTCTTCAGGTTCCAGTTCCCCCCAGTAGGTCCTCTTGTCCAGGTCAAAGCAGAGGACCGCATAGCGTCCAGTGGCGATGCTCTTGGAGCGAAGCACATGCACCGCGGCCTTGAGAGACCTGGCCGTGCTCCTAAGGTCGCTGTGAAACAGGAAGTTATTGATGTTGGGGACCGCCAAGGACAGGAAAATGCCGATTATAAACAGGACCACCGTGAGTTCGATAAGGGTGAATCCCCTCCTCATCATTCCAGCTCCCACAGGTTGATGTCCTCGTTGTCCCCTTCTCCGCCCTTTTCCCCGTCCCTCCCGTAAGAGCTGAGGTCGTAGTCTCCGTGCTCGCCCGGATAAATGTAGACGAATTCGTTGCCCCAGGGGTCCTTGGGCACCCTCTGGCTGTCCAGGTACCCTCCCTCGCGCCAATTTTGGGGGACGTTTCCTGTCTCCGGCTTGCGGACCAGGGCCTCCAGCCCCTGCTCCGTTGTAGGATACACCCCGTTGTCCAGCCTGTAGAGCTTGAGGGCGGAGTCCAGGCTCCTCAGGGTGAGGGCCGCCTTGGTCCTGCGCGCCTGTTCCGGACGATCCATGATGCGGGGCACTATCAGCCCGGCGAGAATGCCCAGGATTACTATGACCACCATGATTTCGATCAGGGTGAACCCCTGGTTTTTCCAGTGATTCGCTGTCCCTAGAACAGTCAAGATCTGCTTTTTTCTATTAACACGCGCCATGTCCATGCCGACTCCCTGAAAATAACGTGTCACAAAACCGAAAAATTCCTTATGCCCCTTATAGGAGCATGGATTAGGCCTTTATCTGAAATGGCCTATTAGCATCGAACGTATCATCATGCCTGCTTTCGCATAACCATATAATCACTTTATCAACTGATTCATCTCAAAAATAGGCAGCAGAATAGACACCACAATAAAGGCCACCACCGCTCCCATAACCACGATCATGGTAGGCTCGAGGAGCGACATGAAACGCTTCAGGGAGCTGTCAAGCTCCGCCTCCATGATCCTGCTGACCCGGATCAGCATCTCCTCGAGCTGGCCGCTCTTTTCCCCCACTGCGATCATGTTGACCACCACGGGAGGGAACAGCCCGGTCTCGGCCAGCGGCGTGGAGATTTCCCGGCCTTCTTTGATATCGTCCCTGGCCTTTTCAATTCCGGCTGAAACAAGGGTGTTTCCAACAATGTTTTTTACTATGTCAAAGGACGCCACAATGGGGACCCCATTGGCCAGGAGGGTGCTCAGCGTCCTTGTGAAGCGGGTCATGATGATTCGCCTGTAGTGCGGTGCGAACACAGGAGCCTTCAGCTTCATCCTGTCCACAAGGGCCCTGCCTCTCTCTGTCCGCTTGAATCTCCCGAAACCAATGTAGAGGATCACGAATAAAATGGCAAGGTAAGGCCAGGCTGCCTTCAAAAAACCGCTGACCCCCAGGAGTATGACCGTGGGAAGGGGCAGGGCCTGGTTCATGTCATCGAATATGCTCGTGACCGTGGGGACGACAAAGGTCACCAGGAAAAAGACCACGGCGATCCCCACAATGCTCATGAGGATGGGATATGCCAGTGTGGCCGATATTTTGGACCGCATCTCCGTCTGGCTCTCCAGGAAGTCGGACAGCCTTTTGAGGACTATCTCCAGGCTTCCTGAGGCCTCGCCGGCCCGTACCATGTTGATGTACAGGGGCGAGAAGTGCCTGGGGAACATCTGAAAGGAGTCGGCCAGGGAT
The DNA here is from genome assembly GCA_964450535.1 of uncultured Desulfobacterales bacterium. Lineage (GTDB taxonomy): Bacteria > Desulfobacterota > DSM-4660 > Desulfatiglandales > HGW-15 > JAIPEI01. The sequence continues at coordinate 5,917 of CAYVDE010000050.1, read as the reverse complement.
ACGCCCTGGTTCACCTCCTCCTTGATTACGGAGAGCATCTTGCGGACTGATTTCTTCTCGGTCTGCCGTATGGTGATGTCAAATGCCTCCACCACGGGCATGCCGGCCTCCACAAGGGCCGCGAACTGGGTGGTGAAAAGGGAGATATCGCGCCTGGTGACCCGTTCGAGCAGGGATACGACGGAAACCTGGTCGGACGGTTTGTCCTGAAGTGTCTCCCGGGTGGTCTCCTTGATGGTGACCGGGTAAAGGTTCATCCGCTTGAGGGCCTGCCCGGCGGATATCCGGCTCTCGGCCTCGATGATGCCTCCGGTCTCCCGGCCTTTGCGGTTTATTGCTTTGTATTCGTAGACAGCCATTTAGTCGTGACTCGTGGTTCGTGAAAAGGACCGTGGTTCGTGACTCGTGACTCGTGGTTCGTGAAAAGGACCGTGGTTCGTGACTCGTGACTCGTGGTTCGTGATTCGGAGATCCCTATTATATCAATGATTTTGCCAACGCATTGAGCATTTGGGCAATGCGGTCGTACGCAGTCTTGACCAGAACATACTCCTTTGAGTCCAAATATCCAAGGTCCTTTGCAAGCAGAAGCTGATATCTGAGTTCGGCTGCAGAGCCTCTGGAGATTCCCACGAAGTGCCTGTATTCCTTTCGGTTGAGCCTGCCGGCTCCTTCAGCAAGGTTGCTTGGGATAGAGCAGGCGGCCCTCCTCATTTGGGATGAGAGACCAAATCTTTCATGATCCGGAAAGGACTGTGTGAGTTGGTAAACCTGAAGAACCATCTCATGAGATAGTTTAAAAACATCAAGGTCCTCTACGGATTTCATAGTTGAATCATTCCTGGCAAGAGTTCTTTATCGAGCCATCGCTCATGACAATCCAGGTTCTCTAATACGACCCACGAATCACGACTCACGAATCACGACTCACGAATCACGTCTTTATCTCAGCTTAATCATCACCCGATCATGCTCCTTGAGAACCCTGTTCACCTCCTTGAGCTGCCGGCGGGCCGGCTCGAACTCCGGGTTGTAATAGATCGCCTGCTCAAAGGCCTCACGCGCCTCAAAGAGGCTGCCGCTCTGGAACTTCACGATACCTTTCAGGTGGAAGACCGACCATCGGGTGATGTCGCCGTTGTAGTCCAGTATCACCCTTTCGAGGTATTTGCCGGCCTCTGGAAAGTTGCGGGTTGCGTTCATCAGGTAGAACTGGGCCGCATACATGTTGTAGGCGGTGTTGCGGGGGTCCAGCTCGATGGCCCGGAGCAGGTGCGTCTCCGCGTCCTTGAGCCGCCCTTTTTGAAGGGCCATCTTGTATTGCCAGTGCTCCCGCTCTCCATTGAAGGGCTTGACGCCCACATACCAGACCCATCCCAGGAGTACCAGCAGGACCACAGGGATCAGGAACCGGCCCGCCGTCCCGCTCCGGCCCTTGATGGAGATTGCCAGGCCTGAATGGTTCACATACAACCCTTCAAGAATCCCCAGCATCACCACGGTCAGGAAGAGCGTGCTGCTGATCTGAAAGGGAAAAAAGAACACGGAGTTGAGCATGATCGCAATGAGGGAGCAGAAAGCGGTGGCTGCCAGGACCCTGTCGCGGACGGGTATCTCCTCGCGCCGGATGACCCGCCAGCCGTGCCCCATGACGGTCAGGAAAAAGACCGCCAGGGCCAGGGCCGCAGCAACGCCCCCGTGATTCAGGACTTCCAGGAATTCCATGTGCACGCGCCGCGGCTTGGGCTCAGTGTAGCCGGAGAAGTACCCCGGGTTTGTCTTTTCGATCTGCGCCTGGGCCTCGTAGACCTGGTTTCTAAAGGACCAGAGCCCGGTCCCGAAAAGAGGGTTCTGCTTGACCAGCCACCAGGAGGCCTGGGAGTATTTCTGGACCCTGAGAAGAAGCGTGTCCGAGTGGGTGACCTGCTCGAGACTCATCATCCTGTGGAGCCGTTCCGGGGCTGCGAACCAGAGGGTGGTCAGCACGGCTATCACCAGGACCGTTGCGGTCGCAACGCGCCCGGTGTGGGCGCGCATGTATGGAAGGATTTTGAACCGGTATATACCGCAGATGATCCAGAGCAGGACGGGGAGCGAAAGGAAAAAACCGAACCAGGCGCCCCGGGCCCTGGAAAACAGAAAGGCCCCCAGCATGAAAACCAGGCAGGCGGCTGGAATCAATCGCCATGGGCCCTTGACCAGGAAAAGGATCGCAAATGCGGCAAAAAGGGGAAAAATGTAATAGGCCCCCAGGTAGTTGGAGTTGCCGATGGTGCCCATCACCATCATGCCGGGGTGGGCCCACTTGAACAGGATGAATATGCTGGAGAATTGCAGGTAGGTCTCTATGGAGATGATAACGCCGCACACGGCGGTGAGCGCAATGAGGACAAGCGCGCGCTTTCCATTCATTCGGGTGGAGAGAAAGAAGAAGACCAGCAGGGCCCCTATGTGGAGGGACGCGGCCAGCTTGGTGTAGAAATAGTTCTGGGTGTAAAAGAGGTTGAAGAGGTTTAGTAGGATCAGGCACAACATGAGACCGGGAGTGGAGTTCCCGGGCAAGGGGACATCCCTTCCTCGGAGATACTGGAAAGCGTACATGCCGGCCAGGAGTGCGGCGCCTGTGAAAAGGACCAGGTTCTTCGGGGCCTTGAACGCGTTGTCCACAATGCCGGGGAGCACCAGCAGAGGGATGAGCAGTGTCATAACATAGAGTACGGCCACGTAAGGATCCACACGTGTGTCATCAGGGTGGATTGTTTGACGCTCCATAAGCTTTTCTCCGCGAGATCGCTTCTCTCACCTTTCACCATGATCGGGTCCGGAGTACTTCTAGTACAGGGCCTGCGGCCTGTCAACAGGAAGGGTCTCGGGCTCCCATAAGACGGCTTGCCTCCGACATAAAAGGGGGCCGCCCAAAGACGGCCCCCTTGAAAGGTCCATGTGATGCGACACGGGTCACATCACAGAGAGGTTGCTTACTGGATGGTGCTCAGGAAGCAGCCGCTGCTGTCTCCCGGATACCAGTCGTCTTCCAGCTCCACTGTGGAATCGCCGGTCTTCTCCGCGTCGAACTTGAACTGGGTCCAGTACTTGTGGGCCCGCATGTTGTCGCTGGTCAAGAGGTCGTTCACGTTCCACTTGTAGGCCCGCGCGGAGGTGCCCGGGGCGTTTCCGTAGGAAAATGCCCAGAGTTCACGATGGACCACAATGGGGGATCCCACGGCACCGGCGTTCATGTCGAACTGATCCGCGAACCTCAACTGGTCGTTAGGCATGTCGGGGGCGTCGGTGATCTTGAAAGCGAAGATCCTGCCGTCTCCGGACCCGGTGTCGGTCACCGGCACGAACACATAACGTGCCGCCACCGCCGGGGTGCCGATGACTACATTGCCGGCGCCGTGGTTGGCGGCAAAGTCGTACCACCACTGCCTCTGGTTGGAAGCAAGGCCGTCACTGACCTTCCAGGCAGTTACTGCGGAGGTCCCGCACATGATGATGTAGGGATCCCTGTCGACTTCGGTTGAGTAGGTCACAGGAGACGCGGTAACGCCCGTGAATACCCCTTCCGGCAGAAGGACGTTTCCGATGTACCCGGCGGTAGCGTCAGCGCCGCCAGTCGCACCAAGGGCAAGGTTAGCCGTGTTATAAACCGTCACCCCGCCCTGGTTGCACACCACGAACAGGGACCCGCCCGATACCACCGGAGTGGGCATGAACCGGTCGGACCAGTCCTGGGCGATATTATCCGGCTTGACCGTTGCAGCGTAGATCACGCCTGCATCGCGGCCCAGATTGTCCTTGTGGAGCTGGTAGACGGTGATTCCCGATCC
>CAYVDE010000050.1:0-1984 GCA_964450535.1 uncultured Desulfobacterales bacterium | reverse complement strand
GATCAAGAAAGCTTTGGTAGGTGGTATTCACAGGGTATTCCGGAATACCTCGCTTCCACACGGCGTTCATGGTGGCGCCGTCCATCATGACCACCGTGATACCGCTCTGCCCGCTGTTGGGCCCGTTAAAGTTGGCGACTTCTATGTTTGTGTAATTAACAGCGTCATCCAGGGATTGCACTGCCACGACAAACGCGTTTGTCTTTCCTGAGATGATCGCCGGAGAACTGATAGGCGTGGCCCCGGAGAAATCAGCGGCCAGGTCGTCGGGCGCCCATACCAGGTTCATGTTGCCGCCGGCATCCTGGATCCTCCTGGCGATGGCAAAGGGCGTGGCCCCTGCAATATTAGCCCCGGGATCATCAACGGCGCTTCCGATCATGCCGTAGGCAGTGGCGCCGGATCCGATGTTCCGGCCACCGTCCCTGTCGGCCGTGGAGTAGACCGGGCCGAACTGAATCCTGGTTGTACCCGATTGGGTGGTGTCAACATATACGGTGTCCTGTGCAAAGCATGTACCGCCGACGCTGAAGATCATGGCTGCCACCAGCAGCATGATTCCCCCAAATACTTTCTTTTTCATGTGAATCCTCCTAATGGGATCGAGTTAGTAAGGCCGAGGTCCAAGGGAAGATCTCCAAAGAGGCCTCGAATGAGAAAAGTCCTGAAATTTCACCCCCTTTCCCTCAAAGGCGTTCCGCGGGGCCTGATTGAACACAACTTTCCCCGCAAAATAAAATGCATCCTACTTTCACAAGAAGGCGCGTGTCAAGAAAAAAACGCCCTGACAACCACAGATTTTTCGAGCATAATCAGCCGATTCCACGGGACCGGAACCTGATTCACCCATTGTGTTCATGCGGCAAATGACTGTTTTTGATCCCGGGCGGAGTAAAAGCTCAGGGCTTGCAGCCGCTTCAGCAGTTGATCCAGCCCTGATTCGGCTGTATGTTGAGGCAACAGGGGAATTATCGCACATTCCGGAACAGGGAGAAAAGGGCCGTCATGACAGCAGGGGATAAAGGGCCGTGGGGTGGGGAACTCAGCGTGGGCAGGATCGCGAAAAGGGTGCTCGTGTGCTGCCTGGTTGCCGAGGCGGTCATTCTTGTGCTGGATGTGGGCCAGCACCTGGCCGAGCTCTGGTACATCGAGCACATCAAAGACATAAGCAATGTGATCCTCGAGAACAGCGTGGGCACATGGTTCTCGGTGGTGCTCAACGCCGGGGTGGGGGTTGCGGCCCTTGTGACGGCATCAGCCTGCAGGCACAGCGGTAAGGCCGGTTCAAAGACCCTGGCCTGGGGCGTGATAGGCGTATTTTTCCTGTACGTGTCCCTGGACGACCACCTGGTGCTCCACGAGAGGCTTGCCGGGGCCATGGGCAGGGTGATGCTGAAGGCTACGCCCTCAGGGCAGTTTCAATTCATCACTTACGAGTGGATTTATGTTTTGGCACCCCTGTTCGCCTTGTTCGGCCTGTTCATGCTGGTGTTCCTGGTTAGCGAGCTTGCCGGGCGCAGGCAGAGGGTCCTGCTTATTCTTGCCTTTGCCTGCTGGGCCGCGGCTGTGGCCCTGGACGCCTGGGAAGGGGCAGGGCTGCCCTACGAAGGAGTGCAGGAGGCCATGGGATGGGGAAAGGTCAAGTTCCGGCATGCGGTAATGCTGGTGGAGGAGATGCTGGAGCTTCTGGGCTCCACCCTGTTCCTGTACCTGTTCCTTCGCCGCCTTGGAGGCCTGCTCACGGAGAGGCCCGCTGTGCTGAGGTTTGTGCCGTGAGGCTGTGAGGGGTGGCGGTGAGGAGGGATATGCGTGGTTTCAAACGCGTTGACATTTGGTATTGTTGTGGTAAAGAAGACCGTAAGCGCCCCCGTAGCTCAGGTGGATAGAGCACCAGATTCCTAATCTGGGTGTCGTGCGTTCGAGTCGCGCCGGGGGCACCAGTAAAAACAATAACTTAAGGCTCTTCTTCGGAAGGGCCTTTTTC